>CAZUGM010000168.1:0-5270 GCA_964619915.1 uncultured Fusobacteriaceae bacterium
TGTTCATTCCCAAAGTCAAAACTCGTGTATGGTTTTTCTGTGTGTATTATGCTTTTATGATCTATGGCTTTTTCAAAATCCAGGACAGGTTCCAATATTTCATAGTCCACCTTTATGAGTTTCATAGCCTTTAATACAGTTCTCTCATCCTTTCCTGCAACTATAGCCACTTCATCTCCTACATACCTCACATACTCCCCCAATATTCTCCTGTCGTGGGGAGATGGTTCTGGAAAGGACTGTCCTGCCAGGGTAAATCTTTTATCCGTCACATCTTTATAGGTCAATATACACTCTATCCCCTCGATCTTAGAGGCTATAGTTGTATCTATATTTTTTATTCTGGCAAAAGCATGGGGACTACGAAGTAATTTAACAGTCAGATAGTTGTGTCCCAATGCTATATCTTCAGTGTATGATGATGCTCCCTTGATAAGGCCCATCCCGTCTATCTTTTTTATCCCTTTACCGACATATCCCATTATTTTACCTCCATATATTTTTTAACCGCTCTAAGCTGTCCCATGTATCCCGTACATCTGCATAGGTTCCCGGTTAAATAATGCTTTATCTCATCTATTGTAGGAGATTCCAGTTCCCTCTTCATTGCTATTACAGTAAGGGTAAACCCCGGAGAACAATATCCGCACTGGTCCGCCCCCTCACTGGTTAATACTTCGGCAAACTTTGCTACCTCCACACTTTCCCCCTCCAGGGTAGTGATCTCTTTTCCGATTCCTCTCACAGCCAGCGTGGAACATGAAAGGGTTGGTTTCCCGTCTAATAACACTGTACACAAACCGCAGGAACCTGTTTCACACCCCTTCCTTACATTTAAGTATCCCAGTCTTTTTAAAGCCGACTGCAGGTATTCCCCCTCTTTTATGGTTATCTCTTTATTTATCCCGTTTATTTTCAACTTAATTTCCATTAAAATTCATCTCCTTTTTTAGATACAGATTACACTGATTTTAGAATCTAACTCTTTCTTTGTTGTCGTTTTCGCGAGGTCACGAATATAAAAAATCTTTATAGTTAAAAAGAATTTTTAAAATGTGAAATCAAAGAAAACTATCGCTTTAATATCCTGCACTTTGGTTTCTCTGAGTTGAGAGAAACCATAAAAAGGAGGAGTTATTTATTTTTCAGTTCCTCTATGGATCTCCTGATTAAAACTTTTGCTATCATCTCTCTGTATTCCCCGCTGGCCCTCATATTTGTTCCAAACTTCATCTCATCTGCAATTTTTTCAACAGTTTTTTCTAAATTATCATTTTTTAATTGTCCATTTTTAATTGTAGTAACCACTGCCCTTCCAGGTCTGGCTCCTACAGCTACCCTGTATTCACCATCCAAATAAGAAACAGCACAGTTTAAGATAGCGTAGTCACTCTTGGAGTTTCTCATAGTTTTAAAGGTTGCCTTTTTTCCATCCTTTTTAATTATAATTTTTACCAGGATATCTTTAGGGACCTTTTCCTCAGCTAAATATTCCTCCAAAGAAATCACTCCACCCTTGTATAGCTCTATATAAGTGTCCAGAGAAAGCAGTGCAGTTATAAAATCCGAGAACCCGTACTTAGAAGCTACCGTGGCTCCTGCTGTAATGACAGATCTCAACTGAATCCCCACTATCTCCTCCACCGATTTGGCCACTATTCCGTCAAAATTTTCCTTCAATAATTTACTGGTTTCTATACTCCTAAAAGTTGTCATGGGGCCTATCTCTATATTATCTTCGTTTTCCCTGATATAGTCCAGCTCTAAGTTAGACAGATCTATCCCTATATTGATATTTTTATTTCCCAGCCTCAAAAAGCCAGTTCCTCCCAAGATCATATTATTTCTATTTTTAACTAAAGTTTCGTACCCTTCCTCTATGGACTGGGCCATTAAATGCTGTTTTATTGTAAACATACTCTGCCTCCTACGTTTTTTTTCTTATTTTTTTTACCGTTTTTCCCTGGTTTTTCCTCTTTTTTCTATATCTTATAAAAAAAACAGCTGAAAAGTAATTTCAGCTGTTTTACTTATTTTTAAAACATCTATGCTCTTTTTAATTTGATCTCTTCTTTTCTTTCTTCTTTTTGCTCCATCTCTTTAGGCAGGATTACATTTAATACAACTGCTATTCCGGCTGATACAACTATTCCAGATCCTCCAAAGATTAATTTAAATGACTCAGGTAGATAAGCTAATGCTTCCGGAACACTTCCCAATCCTACTCCTAAGGCCACAGCTACTATAACTGCATTTCTGCCTACTAAATGCTCCTTTGTAATCAAGTTTATTCCACTGATAGCTATCATTGCAAACAACATAACTAAACTTCCACCTATAACACTGGCAGGTATTACAGATATCAATGCTCCTATCTTTGGAATAAATGCCCCTATCACCAAGAACATAGCTCCTGTTCCTACAACAAATCTACTCATTACTCCTGTCATGGCTACAATTCCTGTATTCTGACTGAATGAAGTAGTCGGTAAGATACTGAAAGAAGCTGCTATAACTCCTCCAAAACCATCGGCTAAGATTCCTCCGGATAACTCCTTATCCGTTACTTCCCTGTTGGCTCCACCCATTGTTACTCCTGACATGTCTCCTACTGTTTCCACAGCTGATACTACATACATCAGCATCATTGCTAAGATAGCATCCAGATGAAATTCCAGTCCATATGTAAATGGTTTAGGTACTACGAAGTAACTGGCTTGACTTACAGCTCCAAAGTCGATCTTTCCCATAAATCCTGCTATTATTATTCCTACTGCTGTTCCCACTGCTATTGCTGCCGTTCTCCAGATACCCTTTGCAAACTGGTTGAAGATGATAACAACTATTAAGACTATTCCACCTAAAAGTAAGTTTGATAGTGATCCAAAATCTTTTGCTCCTACACCACCAGCTAAGTTTTTTATCCCAACCGGTAATAGAGATAACCCTATAGATAAAACTACCACACCTGTTACGATTGGCGGGAAAAACTTTCTAACTTTTCTCATAAATGTCCCGATAAACGCTTCAAACAATCCACCGACCAATGCTGCTCCCAATACACCCTCAAATCCATATTTCAATCCGATTGAGATAGCTACAGGTACAAATGCAAAACTCGTTCCCACAACAACCGGTAATCTGGCTCCAATAGGCCCTATTCTGTATGCCTGGATCAGTGTATTTACTCCCGATACAAACATGGTACATTGAATTAAAAATGTCAACTTCTCACTTGGAATTCCTATAACTCCTCCAACTATCAATATCGGTGCCAGGTTACTCACAAACATAGCTAGGATATGCTGTAATCCTAATGGTATAGCTTCCTTCAGTACTGGTACTCCATCTAAATCATACGGTGATCTGTTTTTCATTTTTTTCCTCCTAAAGTTTTTTATAACTCTAATTGTGGTTCGAGTAAACAAAAAATGCCTACTCCTCCCAATAAGTGAGAAAAATAGGCATTTAGGTTAAAAAACTCTCCCAAAAACTTAGTAGAATTCACCATATACTTAAATTTTTCACTCATAGTAGGCCTTTTACGGTGACCTGTAGAGACGCTCCTCCTTATCAAGAGCATATACGAGTTAATTTATGTGTTTATCATACGATATTTATAGAGCGATGTCAAGAAGAAGAAGAAAAAATATCCTAAAAAATTAGGATATTTTTTTTCTTCCATGAATTCAAGTTAATAAGTCTGAACAGCGGATTTTCTCCAAGCATTAGAAGCTTCAAGTACTGTAGTCTAGATTATTTTGAATTTCTAAAATTTATGGTTCATATACTCTTCTATCAGAGCAACCTTCTCCTCCCTGTTGGGCAGTAATTTATAGATGTCATGCCAGTCGGTCAGTTTAGACAGAGGAATTTTTATATTATCGATCTCCATAAAGTCTCCAATGGAATCTTTGGTGAAATCAAAGGAATGGTCTTTCCCATTAAAACAGATGCATAGTCCTCCCATAACGTCTATCTCTATGCCGTCGATAATATATTCATAAAAATATCTGGTTTTATAGATTTTATTGGGAAACCTTTCCTGTTTTTCTCCTATTTTAGATAAAATATCATCTAATTTATGGATGTCTTTTAAATCGACTAAAATATCGATGTCTCCAGGCCCCTGAACTATCCCATAATGGTTTAACATTACCGATGCTCCTACAGCCCAGGTAATATTTTGATCATTCAATAATTTAGCAATTTTTTTCAAGAGAATTTCCAGTTTATTATTCATTTCCCACCTCTAAATAAAGTTATATAGTAGATTTATTATAACTATATTCTATTTTAAAATACAATGAAATAAATAAAAAGTTTAATAGATAGAAAGTAATAAAAAAGATCCTAAAAAATAAACTGTAACCATGAAACTGGACACTTGAAAAAGAGTGTTAGTTTCATGGTTACAGTTTAAAAGAGTCCTTTATTTTTTTATTGCAACAAATTCTCCTGTAAACTTGGCTAAAATCTCACATGAATTTCTATGTTTTAAAATAGCATTGACCATGATTCTTCCTTTCCCGAATTTATTATATATTTTTTTTAATTTCGCTATATCCTTTTCCAGGAGGGGCTCTGTAATCACAATATAGTCTTCCACTACGGGTTTTATAAAGTCGGTACTATTGCTCTTTATGAGAATAACCGCATCACTATCAATATCTTCTATTAAAATTCTAACCCTGCCCCAACCTGCTAAAGTCATAACAGAGGAAATACTTCCTCCAAATACAGAGTTAGTATGGTTGATGTGTTTTTTATATTCTCCTGAAACAACTACTTCGTTATCCCCTATATTTTCAATAACAAATCCCATTTCCTTTACGATAGGTATATTTTCTATAATATACTTTTGAAGTTCAATCCTATTCATAATATCCTCCTCGATAAACATAATTAAATTATTATGATTTTCCATAACAGGTTAAACTTATACTAATTATTAATATTGTTGATATTTTTTTTCAAACTAATAAAACTTACTATAAATATTAGTAAACTAATTACACCAAAAGCATGTAATATATTTTCAGGTGAATCTCCATAAGGGCTATTTGGTTTTAAAACATTAATAATTCCAAATAAACATCCCGTTAAAAAATAAATATATAAACTTGTCTTTTGATTAAAAAATTTAAATTTAAATAGATAAGCTATTATGGCAAAAACCCAGATAATTAAATATATGTATATATCATCAAATTGGGGTAAAACACCAAATTTTAATCCTTTGTATAATGCAAAAATTTTTAACAAAACCA
>CAZUGM010000169.1:0-5242 GCA_964619915.1 uncultured Fusobacteriaceae bacterium
GATTAGTAATCTTCGTATTGATATGGGGAATAGCAGCATTAGCTGTAGGTATCTGCCAAGTTTTGCCGCTGCTGCACAGACATTGGCAGGAGCTCCTCCTGCTTTTTTTTCAAATTTTTCTCCGTCAATAAGGTCACTATCTATATCTTTACAAATAAAATCTATCAAAAGCTCTCCTATACACACAATTTTCGGATTCATTTTTTCACCTCACCATATATTCCATTTTTTTATACTTATTTCTGCTTCTCCGTCTGAGAAAAACTCTATTCCTTGGCTTTTTTCATCTGGAAATATTCTAGCAGTAAAAACCTCTCTACCATCATTTATGAAAACTTCTATCATTGATTTGTCCATAAATATATGAAAAGTGATCTCTGAAGAATCAATAGGGCATTTTCTAGTTGTCCCGTATTCTTCAGCAAAAATCTCTCCAGAACTGCTTCTGTCTAGCGTGACTTTTTTTTCAAGCCTATTATATTTTAATGTGGTTTTCTCATTTTTACCTACACGTAAGTTTATACCAAATTCATCAGCCTCTATACTTTTCATTCTGCAGATCATTTCAAAGGAGTCACCCTCTATACCGGGATAAGTCTTTTTACCGGAAATCCGCTCCTCAATCTGGACAAAATCCCTTCTGAGTTTTTTCATCTCTTCTACAGGTCTTTGCACCAGCTTCCCATCTATTATCTCAAGCTCTCTAGGCATAGTGAGGCAGTGAACCCAACCTTTATCCTCTGTTGGGTAACTGACTTCAGGAAGCCCTCCCCAGGCCACCATTATCCTTCTTCCTTTTTCATCTATCATTGTCTGAGGTGCATAAAAGTCAAATCCCCTGTCTAACTCGTGAAATACACCATGATTAAGAGTTGCCTTTTCAAGATCTAGATTTCCAAGCACATATCCAGACTGGTATATGTTATTAAATCGGTCTCCTTCTGGTGGTATTCCCTGAGGAGAAAAAATAAAAACCCCTTCTCCCTTTATTTCAAAATAATCGGGACATTCCCACATATATCCGAAATTTTCGAGATTTGTCTTTATCTCCCCTAAAAAATTCCAGTTCTTCATGTCACCGGAACTATACAAGGCTGCTGCTCCTGTGAGATTATCCCTTTGGGCTCCTATGACTGCATAGTATACTTCTCCCTCTTTCCACACCTTAGGATCTCTAAAATGCCTGGTGTATCCTTCCGGCTGATTTAAAATAACTGGTCCTAATTTCTCAAAATCTTCTCCGTTATCAGATATTGCAAGACACTGGTAGCTCTCTCTGTTCCCATCGTCATCCTTCACATTTCCAGTATAAAAGAGAATTAGCTGACCATCTTTTTCAATGGCACTCCCAGAATAACATCCATTTTTATCGTACCAGTCCTCTGGAGCCAATACAGGCAGAAGATTTTCCCATGAAACCAGATCTTTACTTGTAAAATGTCCCCAGAATTTCGTACTGTGGTTGCATTCAAAGGGATTCCATTGATAGAAAAGATGATACTTCCCGTCATAATAACTAAATCCATTGGGATCATTTATAAGCCCTGAAGGAGCCATAAGGTGATAAGAAAGTCTGTGATAATCTTTCTCTACCATATTCTTTTTATTTTCCACCTCATCCATGGCTTTTTTTATTAAACTAAACATCTCTTCACTCCCGTATTTTACAACTTATTTATAATTAAAATAAAGCATAAGAGGGACAAGTCCCTCTTAATCCTTAATTGTTTTCCTTGAAACCCATTACCCATGTAGCTACAAATGATGCTCCCAGGGCAAGAGCCATACCGACAATATAGTTAACCGTAGAATTTGTAGACACAATGGCTGTTCCAGGTATACCTGTTACCCCGACTCCTGTCATGAAGACCTTGCTCATTACTACATAGGCTCCTCCTACAGCTCCTCCAATTGCAGCCCCTATAAATGGCTTAATCAATTTTAAGTTTACACCAAAGATGGCAGCCTCAGTTATCCCAAGGAAGCAAGATATTCCTGAAGGAAGTGCGATGGATTTTAGTTTTTTGTCTTTTGTTTTAAAGAATACAGCCAGGGCAGCTCCTCCTTGAGCCACATTTGCCATAGACCAGATAGGCAGGAGGTAGTTCCCGCCTATATTTTTTATCATTTCAGCTTCAAAGGCGTGGAAAGAGTGGTGAACTCCTGTTATAACTATAGTAGAATAAAGTCCTCCGAAAATAAGTCCAGCAACTGCACCGGCTCCGCTCAGCACCGATCCCAGTCCAAGAGATATTCCAGTACCTAGTACTCTACCAGCAGGGCCAATAATAAATAGCGAAACAAAACCTGTAATAAGTATTGTCAAAAATGGCGTCAAGATAATGTCAAGAACGTTGGGAACTATTTTTCTTATATTTTTTTCCACATGAGACATCACCCATACAGCTATAAGTATAGGCAGTACCGTTCCCTGATAACCTAACTTTGCTACCTTAAGTCCTCCAATTTGGAAGAATCCTGTGATCCCTCCTCCCACAGTCCAGGCATTTTGAAGTGCCGGATGTATCAAAATCCCTCCGAGAGCTGCTGCAAGATAAGGGTTGCAGTCAAATTCTCTGGCTGCTGAGAATGCAATCAGTACCGGTAAAAATACAAAAGCCGCATTGGAAAACATGTCCAGAAGGGCAAACATATCACTAGATGAATCAAACCAGTTGAATCTTGCACCCATACCTAAAAGTCCCATCAAAAGACCCGATGCTACGATTGCCGGTATTACAGGAACAAATATATTTGATAATGTTCTGGCAATTTTTTGAACAATATTAAGATTTTTCATAGCTTCTTTGGTTGCTTCACTTTTAGAAGAGGCTTTTATCTCTCCCGCTCCTGTCATCTCTGCATATACCTTATTTACAACTCCCTGCCCCAGAATTATCTGATACTGACCTGCAGTTGAAAAAGCTCCTTTTACACCCTCTATTTTTTCAATATTCTCTTTATTTACACTAGTTTCGTCATTTAGTACCAGTCTTAGTCTTGTGGCACAGTGAGCTGCACTTGATATATTCTCTCTTCCCCCTATACCAATAATTATCTCCTGAGCAATTTTCTTATAATCCATTTCATTCCTCCTTCATATAGCTTTAGAATAACATTACCATTTTTAGACCAATAATTTTTTTATTTCATTTTTACCCTCATGAGAAGATCTCCGGCCTTTACTTTCCCAATTACTCTCTCTATCTCCTCTACAAGCTCCATATTAGATATTATTACCGGAGTTTTTACAGATTTAGCATTGGCTTTTAGATATTCAAGGTCATATTTCACAAGTTTATCACCTGTCTTTGCCGATCCTTCTGTTCCAATTCTTTCAAATCCCTTTCCCTTTAAATTCACAGTGTCCACCCCAAAATGAACTATCAGCTCAAGACCTTCTTTTGACTCAAAAGACACTGCATGATTTGTTTCAAATATGCTCATATCTTCTGTATCCATTGGTGAGTATATCATCTCTCCTGAAGGAATTATTGCGACCCCGTCTCCTATAGCCTTACATGCAAAAGCTTCGTCTGGGACTTCTGAAAGACTCACAACATCGCCGTCAATTGGAGAATATATTTCCAATACTTTTTTTTCAGCTACTTCTTTTTCAACTACTTTTTTACTTCCAAAAATTTTTGACAGAATACCCATTTGAAATCCACTCCTTACTTTAAAATAAAAGCAATAAAAATATTTTCCGAAACATGGTATCGATACCACAATCCGGAAAAAAGAGAAGGCTATATTTTCCTAGCACTCTCTCTTTCCACCAGTCTATAATTCATTATTTTTTTTTCTGATTTATCGGTTTTTAAAATTCTCATCAAAACTCTGGCAGACTCTTCTCCTGATTCTAAATACTGATATTTTATAGTCGTCAAACCAGGATTATAAATCTCCGCTATACCAGAATCTCCCTCTCCCACAACTGATATATCCTCAGGAACCCTGTATCCATTTTTCAGGAGATAATTTATAGCACCTACAGCCAGGTTATCAGTAACTGCAAATATTGCTGTAGGATTTTCTTTCATAAGTTTTCTCATAGAAGCATCCACAGATGAAATTTCGAAGTTACCTATAGAGATAAGGTTCCTGTCTACATCTATCCCGTGTTCCTTTAGGGCAGCTTCGTAACCTCTTCTTCTCGGATATCCTACTGCGCTGTCCATCGCATCGACCCCTACAAAGCCTATCTTTCGGTGTCCCTTGTTCAAAAGATAGTTTGTCATCTCCACTGTAGCACCATAATCATCGTGAACGACACATGAAAAATCATAACTACTTGAATCCTGTCCTATAAAAACCGTAGGTATCTTCATCTTTTTCAATAACTTTATGTGTTCCTCAGCTATATTAGTCGCTACAAAAATAATCCCGTCGACTCTCTTCTGTTTAAATATCTTTATGAATTCAATCTCTTTTTTGAAATCCAAGCCGGTATTTGCCAGTATAGAACTATAACCATTTTCATCAAGAACTTTTGTTATTCCATCTGCCACAAGGCCTATAGTCCTAGAACTCAGCTTTGGTATTATAATTCCTATAAGTTTTGTATTTTTTTTCTTCAGATCTTTTGCCGTATCACTGGGCAGATATCCTGTATCATCTATTATTTTTTCTACCCTTTCTCTGACTTCATGCTTTACGTAACCGGAATCATTTAATACTCTTGATACTGTAGAAGTAGATACCTCTGCTAATCTTGCAATTTCTTTTATCGTCATCTTTCATCACCTCTTGTGGTATCGGTACCACACTCTAATACATTTCTACCACTTTTAGAACAACTTGTCAATATTTTTTTGTGTGAATTCTTTTTTTATAAAAAATATTTATATGGGAATTCCGTTAAAAATTAAAACACAATAAATAAATATCCTGTTTTTTTATATTAAAAAAAATACAGCCCTTTAATCATTTCTTTGAAGATACCATAAAAACTATTCTTGATTTAGGCTAGTAGATAAAATGCCATAGATACTGGTATACATGGTAGGTTGAATCCCTTATAAAAATTGGATTTTTGACGGAAAATAAGGTAGAATGTCTCTTAAGAATATTTTACCTTGGAGAAAAATTTATGAAGAAAAAAGCAGACGAACTACTATCTCTTTACGAGAGCATCATTGCATCTGACGATAAGGTCTACCACAAGATGAAATTAAAAGTAAAGGAGGAGATATTCAAACTATTAGAAAATCCCAATGATTCCTTTATAGGGGACAGGCGG
>CAZUGM010000170.1:0-2003 GCA_964619915.1 uncultured Fusobacteriaceae bacterium
TATGAGATGCTGGATTATACAAAAGATGAATTGGTAGAATTAGTACCCATCATTTAAGTAGTGGAAGAAAAAGGTAAGGAAATGGAATTTGGAGGAAAGATGAGAAAGAGAGAGAGTAGTGTAAAGGGTTATACCATGGTGTTTGCTTCTACAATGTTTTTTTATATAATGACTTTATTTGTAAAGCTGATAACGAAGGACGGTAGGATACCCAGTACAGAGGTAACGTTTTTTAGATTTTTAATAGGGTTTATAATGGTAAATATAGGTCTTATGAAAACAGGTTATAAGATTAAGATGGTAAATAAAACAGCGGTATTGGCCAGAGGTTTTTTTACAGCCCTGGCAATATTATTATTTTTTATGGTGATACAATATTCCACCACAACCAAGGCGAATATATATAATCTGACATACCCTATATTCGTTACGATATTTGGGCCCCTTTTACTAAAGGATGAAAGATGGACGGTAAAAAACATTATAGGAGTAGCCATAGCTTTTGTAGGAATATTTCTGATCTCCGGACTGGCTCTGGGAGTTGTCAGCTGGGTAGATGGATTGGGATTATTTATGGGATTCGTAGCCGCTGCCGGGATAATTGCCCTTAGAAAAGCCAGGGTAACAGATAGTTCCAGTACGATCTTATTTTATCTTATGAGTATCGGAATGATTATGACATTGATTCCCTTCGGACATCAATTTAAGGTGCCCACGCCTAAGGAAGGGATGCTTTTATTGGGAATGGGAGTATTTTCATACCTGGGACAATATGTCTTAACCAATGGATTTAAATATGTAAAAGCACTGGAGGGAAGTCTGATCTCTTCCAGCAGAATATTTGTAGCTGCCATATGCGGAATCCTGTTTTTAGGAGAACCCTTTAGTGCTGCTGTAGTAGGGGGAGGAAGTCTTATATTTATTGGGATAGTACTGGTCAGTGTAAAGGGAAAAGAGAAAAAACAATTTAAAATTGAGAAATTATAAAAAGTTTGGACACGGATTAGAAAAAACAATTGATAATTGAAAATGTACAATTGACAATTAAAAGAAAAAAACTAGTCACGAAGATCACGAAGAGAAAGAGAGTTACACGGAGGAAAACAAGAATTTCTTAATGATCTATTTAGATATTTTCTCAAAGTTCTTAATTTACATCGTAAATTTTTAGATACTTTGGTGATAGCCCTAGCGACTACTTAGTGAGCTTCGTGTAATTTGTGACAAAAAGAAAAAAATTAACAAAAATAAGAAAAAAGAATTTATGAAAGGGTAATTAGGGGATTGCCCTTACTTATTATTTTGTGTGGCATATATAGGGGATGAGGATAATTTTATATAATTTGATACGGGCAATATTATATCTTCCTTTAGGGATTGGAATGATATTTTCAAATAAACTGAGAAAATTTGTAAAAAAAAGAATATTTCAAAAAATAGATATAGGGGAAAAAAAAGATACCATATGGATCCATTGTGCATCTGTGGGAGAGGTGAACTTAGCGGAACCTATTATAAAGAAATTTTTAGATGAAACACAGGAAAAAATCATTTTGACTATGATGACCGATACGGGGATGGAAACAGCCAGAAAAAAATATGCATCTGAGACCAGGGTAGATCTTTTATTTTTTCCTTTAGATGATTATTTTTGTATAAAGAAAATTTTGAAGAAGGTAGTTTTAAAAAAATTGGTGATCATAGAGACAGAGATATGGCCCAACTTAATCCTTTTATGCTCTAAAAGATCAGAGGTGGTTTTGATAAATGGAAGGATATCGGATAGGAGTATAGGTTCGTATACAAAGATAAAGTCTCTGCTGAAAGGGATATTTTCGCAGATAGATACATTTATCATGCAGACTGAACAGGACAAAGAGAGGATAATATCTCTGGGAGCTCCTAAAAACAGAGTTTATAACTATGGTAACCTGAAATTTAATATTGAACTGCCGGAATATGAAGTCGATGAAGAAGCGATAACCATAGCTGATGTATCACTT
>CAZUGM010000170.1:2013-5237 GCA_964619915.1 uncultured Fusobacteriaceae bacterium
GGATTTTTTAAGGGAAAAAATAAATGTAAAGGGGAAAAAAATACTGGTAGCAGGAAGTACAAGGGGTAATGAGTTATAATACCTGCTGGAAGTTTTTGATAAATTGGACGACTATCTGTTGATCTTGGTGCCCAGACATATAGAGAGAACTGAGGATATATGTCAGAGACTCCTGCAGAAATATAACTACCAGAGGTGGACAGATATTTACAGGGAAGAAACCAAAAGTGAACTCTCCTCTTCAGTTTCCCTCTCTTTAGGAAATAGAGGGGAAAGCGTTTATGAAAGTAGAAAAAATATAATAATTGTAGATAAGATAGGTGAACTGCGTAAACTATATGCCATTGCAGACATAGCGTATGTGGGAGGAACCATGGTGGATGTAGGGGGGCACAGTCTTTTAGAACCATTATTTTACAGAAAACCTCCTATTTTCGGGCCTTTTATCCAGAATGTAAGGAGTATTGCAAGGGAAGTCGTTGCCAGAAAGATAGGAACCCAGGTAGACGGAGCAGAGGAACTTTACCGGGCAGTTGTGAATTATGAATCAGAAAATAAAAGGCTCAGTGACAGTGAGGGAAAAGAGAATAAAGCTGAAATAGAGAGCAGAATAGACAAGTTTTTTGAGGAGAACAGCCATGTAGTGGATCTGACCTTTGAAAAGATAATGAATAGAGGGTAGATAATTGAAAATGTACTATTAATAATAGGAAATGAAAAAATAAAAACCTTGGACACAGAGAACACAGAGGAAAGAGAGAATTACCTAGAGAAATCTCAGTGACCTCTTATTTACTTTCTCAGTGAAACTCTGTGTCAAAAGGTCGATTATTCCCATGCTGTGGCAATAAAGTATTTAATAAGTGATACATTTAAATTTCTTTATTAAATGATAAAGAGGTTTAATATTCGTATAACCTTGGTGGTAAAAAGAAAAAAAGATTCTTTAAGTAAGTCTCTTTATCTCATTTCTTAGTGTTGAAAAGTTGAAAAAATTGAAGTCTGTGTAATCTGCGACAAAAAAGAAACTCCTGTGCTCTAGCAGTAGGATCTTATACATTTAATATTCTTCTTTAATTATGAAAAATATTAATACTCGTATATCATTCGTGTAATTCGTGACAGAGATAAAAAAGGTTCTCTTAGTGAGCTCTGTAATTGTTCCTTTGTGAGCTTAGTGTAAAGGTTTTTGTTTTAAAATCTGTGCACAAAAATATTTTGTTTATTAGAGGTATCTGTGGGAAAAATTATTTTTACCTTAGTTTTAAAGAGTGATATTGACAGAATATGGAAATTTTAGTATACTGAAATGTACTGAAAATGACAGGAATAAAAATACTAAAAAATAATTAAAAAAACATATATATATAACATAGAGATAATTCAAGAATTGTTGAAAAAAATGGAGGCAAGATGTCAAATATAAAAAATGATAACAATGTAGGAGATATGTGGAAACACTTTTTCAACTACGAAAGAAAACATTATAATCCATATATGGTAAAGTTGGCGGAACATCCAAATCATATCATGTATGATAAGGAAATTATGGACTCTTATAAGGGTAAGTGGAATGAATTTTTTAAAAATGACCATCCGATTTATTTAGAGATTGGTTCTGGAAGCGGAATGTTTGCCAATAATATGTGTGTAAGATATCCAGAGAGAAACCACATGGCTTTGGAAATAAGATTTAAAAGACTGGTTCTTTCAGCTAGAAGATCTGAAAAATTAGGATTGGATAACCTATTGTTTATAAAAAGACGTGGAGAAGAGATCACTAATTTTATAGGCCATGAAGAGATGGCAGGGTTGTATATCAACTTCCCGGATCCATGGGAAGGAAGGGAAAAGAACAGGATCCTTCAGCCAAAATTATTTGCATTATTGGACCAGATATTAGCAAAGGACGGAAGGTTATTTTTTAAGACTGACCACGATAAATACTATGCAGATGTATTGGAATTCATGCCGGAAGTAGAAGGGTATGAAGTGGTATATCATACAGCTGATTTGCATAACAGTCCCTTGGCAGATGAAAATATCATGACTGAATTCGAGAGTCTGTTTACATATAAACATCAAAAGAATATCAACTATATTGAGATAAAGAAGTTAGGTAAAAAATAAAAAAATAGTTATCAGTAGCACGGAAAAGAGAATTTCTTAGTGTACTTTCTAGATTTTCCTTTGTGAGCTTAGTGTAAGGGACTTTGTTTAAAAAATCTGTTTTTAATCTATGACAAAGAAGGTTCTAAGGATGTCACCCTTAACGGACTCTGTTTCTTTTTATCTGAAAAAGAAATAGAGGAAAGAAAAGCAGACTTTTTCTAAATGATGTTATATGAGTAAGTCAAAGGTAATATACGTCTTTTTACAGCTACAGTCCTAGTTTCACTGTGGAACTTATTCTGTTGTACGACTTAGTAAAATATATACTGTGAAGTAGGATAACATCTAGAAAAAGAATTAAAGTCAAATTTTTTTAAGCTTCCTCGTTATGGTTTCTCTTCGTAAGAGAAATCGAAGCAATAACCATGTTGTCTTAGTGAGTAAGTCACGATCGTTGTTGTAGAAACAGTACTGCTGAAGTTGGACGACTATAAACTTCGGATTAAAAGTCTTAACTAAAAAGAAGAGAACTTCTATGCTATTGTAGTAAAACATTTAAAAATAAGTAGAAAAAATAAGTAACAATAAATAATTAAATAATATTTTATTCTGTGAAAGGGAGAGGTTATTAGAGCTCTGTGTTGGAACGTTTAAATATTAAAAATAAATCTAAGAAGAGGTGGATCATGGCAAGTTATGTAGTAGTAGGAACACAATGGGGAGACGAAGGTAAAGGAAAAATTATCGATGTATTAGCACATAAGGCGGATTATGTAGTTAGATTCCAAGGTGGAAACAATGCAGGACATACAGTAGTAGTAAATGGGGAGAAATTCATCCTTCACTTATTACCTTCAGGGATGTTACACGGAAACGGTAAATGTATAATTGGGCCGGGAGTAGTAGTAGATCCAAAGGTATTATTACACGAATTATCAACTCTAGAGGAAAAAGGAGCTAAGGTAGATCACTTATTTATCTCTGATAGAGCTCATCTTATCATGCCTTACCACGTTAAATTAGACGAAGTAAAGGAAGAAGCTAGAGGAGCAAATAAGATCGGAACAACAAAGAGAGGAATAGGACCTTGTTATGCTGATAAGATCGCTAGA
>CAZUGM010000171.1:0-5147 GCA_964619915.1 uncultured Fusobacteriaceae bacterium
ATGAAACTTTTCTCCATCCGGAAAAAACTCCAGTAGTAAAACTAAAAATTGGAATCTAGGTACTGGAACTCTGGCATGGACCGACTCTGGCATCTAAAGATATGGCCCTTCAAATTATGCCCCGTCTGTTTGCCCAGGCAAGGAAAAAAAATAATGCTGAAAAAGACAGCCTGATCCTGGTTGCTACATCAGGTGACACAGGAAAAGCTGCACTGGAAGGGTTTAAAGATTTAGATGGTGTAAAGGTAGTTGTATTTTATCCGGCTGATGGTGTCAGTGATGTACAGAGACTTCAGATGCAGACAGCTGCAGGTGACAATGTAGAGGTAGTAGGAGTCAATGGAAATTTTGATGACTGCCAGACTGCCGTTAAAAATATATTTTTAGATGAAAAGTTAAATGGATCTTTAGATAAATTTAAACTTTCTTCAGCTAACTCAATTAATTTGGGCAGACTCCTCCCACAGATAATCTATTATTTTAAAGCTTATCTTCAGCTGCTGAAAGATGAGGAGATCAATCTGGGAGAAGAGGTAGATTTTTCTGTCCCTACCGGAAATTTTGGGGATATACTGGCCGGGTATTATGCCAAACAAATGGGTCTTCCTGTGGGAAAATTGATCTGTGCTTCCAATAAAAATAATGTATTATACGATTTTTTAAAGACGGGAATTTATAATAAACAGAGGGAATTTTTTAAAACTATGAGTCCCTCTATGGACATCTTGGTATCCTCTAATTTAGAAAGACTTATATATCATACTCTGGAAGACGGAAAAATTTTAAATAATCTTTATAATGAATTTGAAGAAAAGGGAATATTAAAATTAGATGCAGTATCTCTAAAAAAGATCCAGGAGACTATAGTCCCAGACTATAGCAGCGAAGAGGAGTGTTTAGAAACTATCTATAATACATTTGATAAAAATAACTATATGGTGGATCCCCATACTTCGGTTGCCATGAATGGAGCGTTAAAAAATAAATCACGTAAAACTATTGTTCTTTCCACTGCCAATATCTATAAATTTTCTTCTAGTATTTTAAAAGCGTTTGATATAGAAAAAAATAATGAATTTGAAAATATCGAGGCTTTGGAAGAACTATCTAAAGAGGTTATACCGTTAAATATAAAAAAATTAAAATCACTGAAAATATTGCATACCAAAGTAGTTGACAAAGATAAACTGAGAGATATTTTGAAAGAGTTATAGATGTATATTTGAAACTAAAAAAAGGGACACTGAGTGTCCCTTTTTTTAGTCTGAAATCAATGGTTATCTTTCAATATCATTTTCTCCTGCCATGCAGACCTCCTATTTTCTATTCAATATTTATCATATCAAATGAAAGTGGATTGTCCCACATTTATACTACCACCAATCCTTTATGTTTTTTAAAGAGGATCTTTTATAAATTTTGGTATAAAGATAACAAGATATGAAGAGATATTAATAGGAGGCCGGGAGGATATAGAAAGGATAAAAAATCAGGTGAAAGGAGATAAATATTATGAAAAAAAATGAATTAGAGAAAAGGATTTTTAAGATTGTTCCTCAACTTTCATTTTTTGGAGGAACGTCACATGAGGAGATACATCATATAATGGAGTATATCCATGAGAAAAAAGTAGAGGCCGGAAACTATGTGTACAGAGAGGGAGATTCTCCGGAAAATATTTATATTCTTCTAGAAGGAGAGCTGGAATTTTTTATATTAGAAGAAAAAATAGCCCATGGAGAGGTGGGACTTTTATTTGGAACTTCGGCTACCATAGGTATTCAAAAACAATTGGTATCTGCACTGGCTAAAACAGATGTTAAACTGGCTGTAATTTCCAAAAGTTTTTTTATAGAGATGAGTGAAAAAGATCCGAAACTTTTTGTAAAGATAATATTAAATGTGGCCAGAGATCTGGCCAGAGATTTAAAATTTTTAAAAGATTATGTGAAAAAACAAAAATCTAAAGAGAGAGAGATAAGGTTTTAATTGTTTTATGCAGAGTAAAAAAAACCAAAAAGGACGGTTTTGATATGAAAATAAAAATAATTAGTATACTGACTTTAATCATTTTTTTATCTGCCTGCGGGGGGAGAGGGAAGGAGAAAGAAACTCATGTTAAAATTTTAGGTCTTAAGGGGAGGGTTAAATCAGTTAAATATTCCAGCTATGATGCAGAGTTGAAATTTGGAGAAATAAAAAAAGGGGCCAGGAGTAGTTCCGGCCAGGACAATAGATACTATTATTTTAATGAAGAAGGAGTTAAAGTTGAGGAAGGAGAATATGATCTCAACGGCCAGATTCAGAGAAAAAGGTTATATAGATATAACGAGAGTGGGAAGTTAATTGAGACAAGTGACTTTAACCTCAATGATGAATTTACAGGTAAAACAATATATAAAACAGACGACAAAGGAAACCTGATTGAAACCAGTGAGTTTGACTCTAAGGGTGAATTTATGGGTAAAATAATATATACAAGGGATGAGAAAGGCAATGCCGTTGAAACAAATAGTTATGATTCCATGGGAAGTTTGGACTCTAAATTTAACTCTGAATATGATAAAAAGGGAAGAGTGCTTGAAACTATATATTATGGAGCCAATGGTGAACTGAATAAAAAAACATATATTAAATATGATGGTAAAGGAAGGACGATAGAGATAAAGCTGATAGCAGAGGGATCTATTTTTATCCAAAATTTTAAATACGAAAATAAAGAAAAAGATGATCTGACTACAATGATAAAATATGAGGATTATTTAATCATGTCAAAAACAATATACAGGTATAAGTACGATGAAAATGGTAACTGGATTCAAAAAATCAGTATTGAGGATAAAAAATCTAAAGTAATCGAGGAAAGGGAGATTGAATATTATATGTAAGGATAAAATGGAGATCTATTAAATCGATCTCCATTTTTGTATATGACTGAGATAGTTTATTTTGATCTGATTAAATTATTCCTAATTTTTTCAGGGATTCAGAAAAATTAATACATTATTCTCAACACGAGGTATGGCACGAGATTAAACATTATTACTGCGATCTTGTATTGTCCCAATAACTGGAAATATGCAAGGGATAAATCACCCTCCTTCAAATTGAATATTTTGGAATGAATGCGTAAAATAGGGCCCCTCAGGGAAGTTATGAAAACCATTGAAAATAGACCTAATCCAATATTAATTATGAAACACCAGCCGAGAAATTCTCTTATTGCTTGGATACTATTCATCTCTCTCCTCCTTATTTTAATTTTAAAATATGTTTATAATATATATTTCACTATAAACTTAACGTTGTCAAATAAATCCATGAATTAATAAAAGGAAATATTAATTGAAAACTCAATTGATCACAGTATAATAGTATTAAGATGGTATAATAATAGACAAAATATGAAAGGGTGAAAAAAATGGAAAATTATCTTGATATGAGTACTTTAATTATTAATTATATTTTTATTAGCTATATCTGCACATTAATAATTATTCAGTTATGGTTTTGTTATAGAAAAACCTTTAAGTGCCTTAAATTCTTTGTAATTGACTTTATATTTCAATCGATTGGATTAACCTTGGCAATTTTTGCAAAGACACTTCATCCTGTAATTTCAGTAATGCTTCCAAATGTCCTAATGTTTTCAGGTGTCTTTTTCTTTTTATCTGGAATGGCCTGTTTTCTGAATGTAAGTGTCAATAAAAAACTATATTATATTTATATAGGCGGATTTACTGCATTATACACTTATTATACAGTTATTAATCCAGATATAACAATTAGGATTATCTTATTTTCAGCACTGACCATTCCATTTTTTTCCAATGTTGCATATTGGGTATTTTTAAGATCAAATTCTAAATTTCGTAAATATGCTTTAGGCATAGGCTACATCTGCATTTTTTTTATACTGGTTAATACTTTGAGAATTTTTTATGCTATTACTGGCGGCAGAGTAATAAATTATTTTTATACGCCTATAGTGGATACATTTTTTGTGATGCTGAGTCAGGGGCTTACAATGCTCCTTGCTTTTTTATTAGAATTGATGATTATTAACAATTTGTTTGGTCTAGCAGATGAAACAGCCAGTCAAAGAGAAAAACTTCTTGAAACAACAAAACTCATGGCGGGAACTGATTCATTGACGGGTATCTATAATAGAAGAAAAATAGAAAAACTGCTTTTGGATAAAATAGAAGAATTTAGACATTCTGAGGTGCCATTCTCAGTTCTGCTGGCAGATATTGATCATTTTAAAGAAATAAATGATACCTATGGTCACCAAGTAGGAGATTTAGCACTTATGGATGTAACACGAATATTGGAAAAAAATATAAGAAATTCAGATTATCTTGGACGCTGGGGGGGAGAAGAATTTCTGATTGTATTACCCAAAATAAAACTAAATAAAGCACTGCAAACTGCTGAAAGGCTCAGAGTTGCTATGATGGAATATCAAGCAGATTATTTGAATGAGGAAGATAGAGTTACTTTAAGTATAGGTGTGGTAGAGAGTACACAACATATAGATATTAAAAGTATTATTAAAGACGTGGATGAGCTTCTATAAAGGGCAAAAAATAACGGAAGAAACCGGATAGAATTTTAATATTTGATTCAGCGATAGTTTCTAAACCAGTAGAAGTTAAAAATAGGGAAATTACTCCCTATTTCTTATTCTCTGAGAATTTTTATAAGGTAAAAAGGTTATAGTTTTAAACTTCCAAACCAAATTATTGGGGAGATACGATATTTTATTTTGAAATTTATCAGCTGTAATTTTCAATTACAGGAGACAGTTCTATAATTTTTTATTATTTTAGGGGCCTATAAATTTAGATCTTATAAAGGATAGTATAAAAAAAAGTTGTAAATTAAATAAAAGGAGGTGAAAAAATGAAAAATAAAATTATAGGAATAATTTTATTGTT
Organism: uncultured Fusobacteriaceae bacterium; assembly: GCA_964619915.1. Classification (GTDB taxonomy): domain Bacteria; phylum Fusobacteriota; class Fusobacteriia; order Fusobacteriales; family Fusobacteriaceae; genus Psychrilyobacter. The sequence goes on from CAZUGM010000171.1 coordinate 4,941, forward strand.
TTTTGCTTTGGCAGGGTGCTCTAAATTTGAAAACGATGAAAAACCAAAAGAAAAAAATCAAATAAAAAAAGATATTTATCTTGACAGCGGATCGTCAAAATATGATTCAGGAGATTACCGTGGAGCAAGAGAAGATTTTAATGAGGGCATAAAATTAAATTTTTATATAAAAGAAACTTATAATTTCAGAGGTATAGCAAAAATAAA
>CAZUGM010000172.1:0-4726 GCA_964619915.1 uncultured Fusobacteriaceae bacterium
ATATTCTGTTGCTATTCCGGAAACTTTTTCTACCTCTTCCAGGGTTGGTTTTAAAAATTTATTTATAAGATTAGTTTTGTTGGAATAGGATTTAGGCAGTGCAAAGAACTCAAACATCTCTTCCTTGGTCAGTTCTATAGTTCCTCTTTTTAAATGATCCTTCAATAGTGAGTACATCCTTAGGGTATATACTCCGTTAAGTTTGTCTACTACCACCCCTTCCAGTGGAACATAAACTTTTGGTATCAGTAGTAATTCCAAAATTTCTTTTGGTATCTGATAGGTAAACCAGGTAGTTTTTTTCTTTTTATCCACTTCAAATCTTGCTGATGCCAGAAGACTTGTTACAATATCTATCTCTATATTTTTTTTATTTATATAGTTAAATTGTAAAACAGTTTTGCTCGCTTGTACAATATTTTTTTTTAGTTTAGTACTATTTGTCCCTATAGAATTGGCCAATATAGTAAAATCTATTTCTTTTTGATCCAGCTGGTTTTTTACTGCTATATCTTTACAGTAATCTTTTATTTCCAATATAATTTGATTTAATTTTGCATCATCTATTTTACTGCTGTCTATATTATTCAAAGAAAGATTTTTTATATCGGCAGTTTTTAATTTGATGATCCTTTCATCACTGGTTCTTTTCTTCAACTGATCTATCTTAAAGTCAATTATAGTTTTCCCCACTGCTTTCAATGACTCTGAATTTAAAACTTCTGTACTTACATTAAAATCTTTTTTATTTGTAAAGGCTATCTCTAAGACATTGTCATGATTATCCTTTGAAATCCCTATTTGGTTCAGAGTTGTTAAAAATAATTTCTTAAACTCTTCTTTAAGTTCATATTGAGATTTTAATAATAGTGCAAAGATACTTTTTTCTACACCAATTTTATAATATTTCCCGTCTTTAACTTTAAAAGTTGTTAAAGCTGAATGCTGGTTAAATATATTTTCTTTTCTATTATTTTTCATAAAATAACTCCTACCTTCTGTTTATAGTTTTATAGTTTTATAGTTTTATAGTTTTCCGACCCTTTTAGCCTTTATAAATTAGGGCTGGATTACCTCAAAAGCAACTTTTGGAAACAATAAAGCAACTTTTGGAAATCTATCTGCAACTTTTGGAAACTTATCCACAACTTTTGGAAATCTATCTGCAACTTTTGGAAATTCTATTTCGAATAGTTTTTAAATTTAAATAGAAAAGCAACTTTTGGAAACTACATCTCACATACTTATACAGTATAAGATATAAAAAAGAAAAAAGCAACTTTTAGAAACCATATTTAACCATTGATCCCAGTTATAACAGGAATATTTAGCAGTATTTTTAATCAATAACCTGAAAAATAAGTAATATATAGGTGAAAAAGCAACTTTTGGAAATTCTATTTCATCTATTTTCTATATTTACTTTTAATTTTTTTAATAAATTAAAAGATTAGACCCAAGTAAAATTAAGGTTTATATAAAAGAAAAGCAACTTTTGTTAATTACATCGAGTAAAAAAGCAACTTTCATTAAATGAAAATCAATTTTTTATGGAATAATAAAAATAAATAGAAAAAACAACTTTTGTTAAATCTAATTTTTTTTCAAAGTTTTAAATTTATAATTTCTTTTCTAGATTTTATCTAATTTCACAGTATTATTTCTTAGTTTTAAAAATGAAGTTTATAGTCGTTAAGCTTCAGCCCACTGTTTCTACAACAACGATTGTGTATTACAATGCAAAGACAATTAGAAACTTCCGGCACTTTTTGGATACTTATTTCTTGCTGGAGAGAAAAAGTATCTCGCTCCTTCAGGAGTGAAATAGTCCTTTTATTATGAACTCCGTTAAGGGTGACACCCTTAGATTTAAGTTTTTCTCTATTTCGATTCACGAGTATTAAATTTATTTATAGCAAATAAAGAAATTTAAATGTGACAGATAAAAAGAAACAGAGCCGGTCAAGGCGGAAACCTTGGAATTTGAATTTATGAAAACAGAAAACTTGGAGGTGTTTTTTATGTTAAAACTTAATACTTTTCATCTTTTACTTACTACTTTCTACCTGCTACTTACTACTTGCATTTTCTCCATGACTTCTGAGGAATACTGGGAAAAATTAAATATTCGTGCCGATGAAATATATGGAGGACTGGACCTGGCCCTTACTGTAAATGTAGGTAACTACTATGATAATTCAGATTCAGAATTCAGGTCCGGAGTAGGTTTTTCCATCCCTATCTATTCCAAACAGCAGAAGATCAGCCGGAGAAATGCAAAAATAAAATACCTTCAAGACGGGGCAGATCTCATAAGCAGTCTCAAAAGAAACAGGAAATTAAAATTACTTTTAGAGGACAAAAAAGAAGCCCTAAAAGCTTTTATGGGAGATAACGGCTCCTCAGATATCAGCACATACTTTCAGACAGAGGAACGCCTCCTGGGTATCAATCTGACCATAGAATCCATAGAACGAAAGATAGAAACCATGCTGCAATAAAAAATCAAGTAGCAAGTATGAAGTAGTGAGTAGTAAGTTTTTTTTCTTTCAACTTTTTTAACTTACTACTTGCTACCTACTACTTTCTACTTAATTATTTTTCAGGAGGTGTTTCCTATGCTTATCGGCCGTGATAACCTATTAGAAAAAGAGATAAATCCCCGCTTAAATTCCCACAGACCCTTTATTTTAGTTGGTCAGAGGGGAATTGGAAAAACTGAACTTCTAAAATGGAGCTACGAAAGCCTCAACCATTCCAATAAAATCTATGTTTCCTGCTCCAACTCCTTCAGCCTTATCTTAAAACAGATAGTCAAAGCCCAGGGACAGACAGTAGGAAAACTCCACAACGATGAATTGGAAAATAAGATCATTACAGGGAAAAAATTAATGATCTTTATAGATGATATAGATAGGATGACCCAGAAAGAGGCTGTGTTTTTCAAGGCTCTAAATGAGCTATGGACATTTTATATGGCAGGATTGGAGCCTTTCAAGGAACATATAAAGACCATAGTATGGGGAAAACAAAAAATAATTGTTCATCCTATAAAAAGAAAATTCAGAAAAGAATTGGCAGAAAATTGTATATCCCATACAGGTTCCATAGTTCCTCTTACAGACTTAGTAATTCAGGGTAGAGGAATCCCAGGGAGAGCATGGGCAATAGCCCGTGGTGAGGCTCTGAGATATGACGACGACAGGGTGGAGGGGGAAGAGATAAATATAGCACCGATATTATTCTTGCTTATAGCCGGTATCATGATTTTCAGATACATTGCCAGAGGTTTGGGAGATAAGGATCTCTACTTAATGGGTGGTCTCCTAATGGGTGTAGCCTATTTCCTCAGATATTTTATTCGATTACTTACGAAAAAGTAAATTTTTCGTAAAGTAGTAAGTATGAAGTAGTGAGTAGCAAGTGTTTTTTCTTTTAACTTACTACTTGCTACCTGCTACTTTCTACTTGTTTTCAAAAGGAGGTGGTTCTAGTGATTGCAATAACCCATATTACCTTTGCAGTAGCCACCAGCCTTATGCTGGGAGTCGAATCCACCACAACTATAGCTATGGTAGGGATAGGATCCCTCCTACCTGATATAGACCATCCCAGGAGCACAGTGGGAAAGATCTTCCTCCCTGTCTCGATCTATCTCAATAAAAAAGTAGGTCACAGAACCCTGACTCATTCCCTGCTTCTATGGGTACCCCTTAATTTAATTGGGCTGTATTTTTATAAGCCCTTGTTTCTTATAACTATGGGAGCTATATCTCACTTGGTTTTAGATTCCTGGAATGTTTCCGGGATCATGTTATTCAATCCTTTCTCAGAGAAACTTTTTGTCCTGGCTGGGAGAAACTACCGGATTAGATCTGGGTCCCGGCCGGAGTTGATCTTGATAGCTATCTTTCTCTTTATGAGTTTAGTCATGGGACACATAAATACATTAGGAGGGGCCAGGACTATCATCCAGACTACCATGGCGTCCTATAACATGGCATATGAAAACTATCTCAAACAGGGACTTAATATATCCTATATCCAGGGGACTTTACGGTTTCCCAATGGATATATAGAAGAGGGAGAGTGGCTGGTTATAGGCAAGAATTCCAGATATATGGAATTAACCATCCTAAATGAAAAAACTGATAAATTAATAAAGATATACCAGGATGCAGAATTTCTAAAAGCAGTTTTAAAACCTACCAAAGATCAGTGGGAGACTATCAAAGTTTCTGCTCCTATGAAACTAAAGAAAGGTACTGTTTATTTTAAGTCTGGGAAAGATTGGAAAAAGGCAGCCGCAGGCTCAACTGTCTATGGATATATAATTTATAGAGATTATATAGAATTATCAGAATTTGAAAAATCCTATGAATATTAGTAGGGGTAATTCATGAATTACCTAAAGGAAAATAGATTAATTAGTATATATTATCTATGAAAATAGACAGTGGGGTGGTTACAATGTAATATACAGCAAATTTAAAAATGGATCTAAAGGAAGTAAAAGTAATTAGGGCATTGTTGGAGGTTGAGATCAAGAATAATAAGCTTCAAATTGATTCCCTTAATGTCCTTGAATATAATGAACTGTTGAAAAAATTATTGAAAAAAATACAGCTTGGAGAGATTAATATTTTGGAAGATTCATTGAGGTAACATCATATAACATATAGGATAAACATTTCTTATAAAGTATACTAAAAAAAAAGGAGGGGTA
>CAZUGM010000172.1:4736-5134 GCA_964619915.1 uncultured Fusobacteriaceae bacterium
GAGATAAATATTTTGGAGGATTCATTGGAGTAAGTGATTAAAATATAGGATAAACATTTCTTAATAAAAGTATAAAAAAAAGGAGGGGTATAATGAAGTCAAAAATAAATAAAGAAAATAATAGAAATGGCAAATTTATTACCTACTATGAAAATGGTAAAATAAAAGAAATAGAAAATTACAAAGATAATAAATTAAATGGTGAATGGCTTTTTTATTATGAAAATGGTCAACTCAGAGCTAAAGTGCACTATAAAAATGGGTTAGAGGTTGGAGAAACTACTCTTTATTTTGAAACAGGAGAAATAGAAGAAAAAACAAATTTTAAAGATGGTTATGAACATGGTGAGTCGATTGACTATTACAAAAATGGAAACATTAAATTTAAAGGAAATTTT
>CAZUGM010000173.1:0-5056 GCA_964619915.1 uncultured Fusobacteriaceae bacterium
TCTATAAGACTGTATAGCAGCTCTATTTCCTCTTTCCATATAGTCTGGTCTATTGTCTCTAAGGTAATAGGCATATTATCGAATCGGGGATCATTCATAAATCTTTTGAAAAAATCCATCCCTAACATCCCGTTCCCAATACTTTCATGCCTGTCTTTTTTACAGGCTAATCCATACATAGAATCATTTAGATGGATTCCCTTTAGATATTTGAATCCGATTAGGTTTTCAAACTCCTCAAATGTTTTTTTATAGCCTTCTTCGGTAGCTAAGTCATAGCCATAGTCAAATGTATGGCAGGTATCGAGTAAGACTCCTATACGGTCTTTATTCTCTATCCTGTCTATAATTTCTTTCAACTCCTCAAAATCTCCGCCTATGGTATTTCCCTTACCGGCTGTATTTTCAAGGACTACAGTGATATACTCTGTAGCTTTGATGGCCTCGTTGACTCCACGAGCTATAAGGTCGTACCCCTCCTCCAGTGAGATAAGTCCCAGATGACTTCCACAGTGTAGATTTACATATTTTAATCCCAGCTGTTCCCCTCTTTTTAGTTCGTCGATCAGGGCATCCAATGATTTTTGCCATTTTTAAGGATCACAGTTGGCCCAATTTATGAGGTATCCAGCATGAGGCATGATATAATCGGTATTAAAATTATATTTTTTTATCTCATCCTTAAACTTTTTTATTATTTTATCATCGTAATCTTTGGCTACCCATCTTTTTTGATTTTTCAAAAACATAGCAAAGGCTGTCCCGCCAATCTCATGGGCATTTTTAGGAGCATTAAAAACTCCTCCACTAACACTGACGTGTGCCCCAAGAAATTTATTTATTTTATATTTTTTATCCATTAATATCCTCCCATTTCATAATTGTAATCATTATAACATGGATTCGAAAAAAAGAATATATCTTAGCATGTAAATAAACTTATAAAAATAAAGATACTAATATTAGTATCTTTATTTTTATAAGTATTTTATTTAAGAACTACCTTCATAAGAGGAGCACCTGCTTCTACTTTTTCTCCTCCCTGTACCAGCATTTCTATATTATCCACATTATCATCACTTACAATTATTTGTGTGCTTATAGACTTGGCATTTTCTTTTAAATAATCAAGATCATAGTTTACCATTTTATCTCCTCGTTCCACCATTTTTTTAGGGGATAGTTCCACAACTCTTTCAAATCCTTTTCCTTCTAAAAGAGATGTTCCTACACCGAAATGGATCACTATATAAACACCTTTTTTAGGTTCGAAAATTAAAAGATGGTTAGTCTTAAATATCTCTACCTTTGAAGATATTGGAGCACAAATCTCTCCAGGTTCAGGTATGATAGCGCATCCGTCTCCTATAATATTACTTGTAAAAACATTGTCCGGTACTTTATTTAGATCTAAAACTTCACCTTTAAGGGGTGAATATATCAATATTTCTTTATTTTTTTTAAACATATTTATTAAACTCATCATAATTATATTCCTCCTATAAATTTACTGTGCACCTTTTATTACACTATACATATAACCGATATATACTACAACCAATATAATTCCTGTAAATCTTCCGATTTTTTTATTTAATATCGCAAAGGCTCCTACCAAGATTGTAGCCATTCCTACATTCATAGCATCTGTAATCATAGCATGATCTACTATAATTGGTTTTATAGCCATGGATGCACCTAAAGTAAATAAGATATTAAAAGTGTTAGAGCCTACCACATTTCCGATTACAATACCCTGCTGTCCCTTTCTGGCTGCCATTATACATACTACAAATTCAGGTAGCGATGTTCCTACTCCTACAATGGTAAGACCGACTAAATGTTTGCTCATTCCAAAGGTTCTGGCAATCTCAGATGCATATTCAATAACCATATCCCCGCCTTTCACTACAGCAACGAGTCCGATTATAATCATCGCTATATCTTTAGAAAGATGTTTCATAGACGGCTTTTTTTTCTTCTTACCCCGGAGAAATTTATTTAACTTAAAAGTCCCTTCTGCAATCTCATAGATCATCATTTTTTTCTCTTTATATTTTTGATCTATCAATGATTTTCCTATAGTTTCCTTAACAAAATAAGCAAATATTAATATTAATATTATACCATCGATCCTGCTGAGGTTTTGGTCAAACCCCAAAAGGGTTCCGTCAAAAGCTAAAAACGGCAGAAGAGTTGCAGCAACTATAGCTAGCGGAAAATCAAATGTGGCTAATTTATCATCTATTAGCATAGGTTTGAATATAGCGATTGCTCCTACTATGAATAAGATATTAAATACATTTGACCCCACGATATTTCCAACTGCCATCTCGTTGGAATTATTAACAATGGCAGCCATATTAACTGCAAATTCCGGCAGTGAAGTCCCGAATCCTACAATAACGATCCCAATGATTAATTCTGGAATTTTAAATGCTTTGGCGACAACTGAAGACCCCTCTATAAAAATATCTGCTCCCTTGATTAAGATAGCAAAAGATACTATCAATAAAATATAAACCATAATATATAACCTCCTAAAATTTTATTTTTTTTATTAATTTTTTATTACTCTTGTTTTTGGCAAATCTCATTATACTCCTTTTTTTTTTTTAGTCAAGGAAAAAAAACGATTTTCAAACATGTTCTTTTTCAGATTTTTTAATTGAGTTCCAACGATTTGATTAATAAAAGTTAATTTTATTCAATGATATCAAAGGGGGAAGGAGAAAAAAAATGATATAAGGTGTATAATAAAAAAATTATTTCTTATCCAGATTATTTCATCTTTTAAAAAATTATTGTTAAAGTAACTAAAAATATGATATAATATATCCGGTCTATTGTACAATATTGGTCTCTAATCTTGTTATTTACTTACCAAATTAACCTCATTAGTTAAGAAGTATCTTGACGTTTCTTGCGATGTGTGATATCATTGCAAGGTAAAATATTATTTTAAATATTAAATTTTTTAAATTCTTAGGAGGAATTAATTTGGCACATACTAAATCAGGTAGAAAAAGAATAAGAACGGCAGAAAGAAACAGAGTGAGAAATCAAGCTGTAAAATCTAGAACTAAAACTATGGTAAAGAAATTATTAACAGCTATCGAAGCTAAAGATGCAGAAGCAGCGAAAGCAGCATTATCTGTAACTTACAAAGAGTTAGATAAAGCAGTTACTAAAGGTGTTTTCAAGAAGAACACTGTATCAAGAAAGAAAGCTAGATTAGCTGCTGCAGTTAACGCTTTATAATTACCTGCAATAACACGAGACTAAAAAGGAGTTGAATTTTCAACTCCTTTTTTACTATCTTTATTTTCAGTGTCCTTCTAGTTTTATTATTCCCTGGATTTTAAGCTTTTCTGATAATTTTTATATGTTAAGTAATTTATGAATAACATTATCAAATAGATTATAACTACTTTTTTCATTATATAGCTTAAGATAGCTATTTCTCTAACATTGAAAAGTATTGTTATTAAAATCCCCATTAATGGAACATCTATAAAACATCTCGCCATAACCCTGGTTAAATAATTTTTATATCTTTTCAACGGTATATAATCGTAGGCTCGCTGAACTATCATGACTATAATAAATATCTTTAATATGTCTATTCCAAATTTATTATCTCCTAAGATCATAAAAATCACATAGAAAAAACAGACCTCCTTGAGGGTTGAATAGCAATCCTTTAAAAATTCCTTTGTCAGATCAAACTTTATTTCCATATTTCTCCTCCTTAAAACATCTTATCAAAATTTTTCCTGTATCCCCTGCTAACTTCCAAAGCACTTTCATCATCGAGCTCTAATAAAAGCTTTCTATTCATAAGGGGTATTATCCTCTCTATTCTATTGAAATTTACAATTTGTGATTTATTTATTCGGATAAATTTTCTTCCACACAATTCCCTTTCATAGTATTCCAGTGTTTCGTGTGTATAACCCTCACCTTTATCTGTATAAAAATATGTTTTTTTCTCTACTTTTTCAATTAAGATTATTTCAGGATATTCTATGACTACCCTTCCCCTCTTAGTTTTAAGATAAAGATTTTTAGATTGCATGCTTTTTCCTAAAATATCTATCAATGGAATAAGATCTTTCTCCTCTTTAAAGATTATCCCTATATTTTCAGTAAAAGAAACTTTATCTTTTGTAACTTTAATTTTTTCTAGTCCTAACTCTTTTAGTATTTCTTTTAATTTAGATACCATAAATTCACCTCCTCAGCGCCTATGATGATTTTACCTTTATTTTTTATTTACCACAACTTTTCTCACCTATGTTACATCTTTTTAAGGATAACTTACATAAATTTATAAAAGAGCAGCATGACGTTGCATCCAAACAAGCCTAATTCAGATTTTTAAGTTTAAGAAAGGTAATTTACATTACTAACGCAATAGAAAGCTTAAACAATACTTACAAGCGCCTAAATCGTCAAAGAAGTGTTTTCCCTTCAGATACTGCTCTGCTCAAGGCATTGTATCCAGTAACTCAAAGAGCTACTAAAAAATGGGCAAGATATATGGTGAATTATTTATAATGTATACTGAGAGAGTCCCAAAATAAAGTAAAAAAATATGCCAAGAAGCCTTTTTTTTAAGGCTTGCTTGACATGTTAAAATTTTAAACTTATATTTCAATTGTCATAGGAACTATTTTTCTATTTGCAGACTTTTCTGGACACCCTCTCTAAAATCCTGACTAGTTCAGTAATTGAAGTTTATTCTGTTTTCTAATTCGAGGAATTAATCTTCGATTGATATGTTACCAAAGTACCAAAATCCCAAAGAAGCTCTTTCCCATCCCTTTACCTTTGAATCTACCATAAACTTATTTGTGTAATAATATAATGGTAAACTCGCATAATCATTTAAAAGCATATCTTCTGCTTCATGTATAAGTTTATCTCTTTTATCTCCGTTACTTTCTACCCTGATTTTTTCTAATAAAGTGTTATAGGCAGGCTTTATCCATTGAGCACTGTTTGATCCTTCTACCGATGAAAAAACTTCTAACATAGACAGAGCATCGGGATA
>CAZUGM010000174.1:0-5009 GCA_964619915.1 uncultured Fusobacteriaceae bacterium
CTATATATTTTATATTTTCCATAGCAGCATCTTCCATAAGTTCAAAAGATACCCTTTCTAAATCTTCCTTGGTCTGCATTACAGCTATCGGCAACTCAAAACATCTAAGATATTCATCCAATGAACTGCAGCTTAAAGGAGCAGTCAGCCATTCTCTGATAACCTCCAAATCCTGAGTCAATTCCAGTCTATTTTTTTTTATTATATCCAAAACTGTTTCAGCTCTTAAACTCCCGTCTAAGTGACAGTGCAGGTCAATTTTTGGCATTTTCTTATAATTCATTCTTATTCCTCCTATTATTTTGATCCGATATATAGATTTCTAAGCAATAAAAAAAATTCCCATTACAAAGAAAGCTGTATAAACAGACCCTCTTCGTAATCAGGAATTATAGGTACCTGGTAGAAACCTCCAAACCATATTATTGGAGTTATACGATGCTAAATTATTTATAATATTTTAACAATTTTTTCCCCCACTGTCAATTATAACTTTTCCGTTTCAACGATTAATTCTCTATAACCTGTATTTGAATCCATCACCCTGTCAAACTTATAGTCTTCCAATATTCCTACGACTAATTCACACGTTGTATTAACTATGTTTCCCTCTACAAGATGACCTCCAAAACTAACCCCAGCTGAATCACTGCAGTTTATATGGAGATGAATTCCTCCTAGAGAGAGAGTTCCATTCAATGACAGGATCTCCATATTTTTCTGGATTTCCTTGATATTTACACCATCAGCCACTCTAAACCTAGCCCTTGATATACATCCTACAGAGGAAAGTAGAACCCCCGCCTTTATTTGTTTTTCCTCAACTATCCTCTCTATCTCAACTTTCAAATCCATACCTTCAGTCAATCTAACAGCATATATCTTCATCTTATCTCCTTCCTTATTTATTCTAAGGTTAATGCTACTACATTTAAATAAAAGATACAAGTTTAAAAAATCTCTTATCCCTCGATCTCTCTAACTGATTCTTTCTATAATCATCGAATAATATGATTTGTGAGGTTTTCCAGTCTTAATATCAATCACATCCGGATCATGTTCTATAACCTTAAACTCTTTCAGATATTTTTTTATATCATTTGCTTCAAATATATGAGGCTCCAACTCAACTACCTCATTGCTGGCAAAACGAATCCTGATCTCCTTAGGATGTTCCAAGGCTTTTTTTGATCCTGAATCTAAAAACTCATAGCCAGCCCCTTCCAATATTTCTTTGATTTCATCGATTAATCTCAAATCTATCATCCTCCTTTTATTATAACCTTATAAGTTTTTAGTAAAAAAGCCGCCTCAGAGGCAGCTAAGGGAGAGAAAGTCACATTATTTTTTTCGATAAGTTTGGCAGTCTACCTCATTCCCTACAACCGACATATGAATACCAGATGCAGTACATTCCAAAGAATTATTAAAAGAACATGAATCCACCTTACACGATCCTACTCCACCGGAAACATCATTAAATCCTGCTTTCATAGAACCTGCCATAAATGTATCGCAACAAGGTGTATCATCACCTATATTTATAGCAGGGGTATGGCACTGTTTATTTTTATTATACACACAACTTTCAGCATTACAATCAAATATTTTTGCAATCTCCATATTTTATCCTCCACGACTCCCTCCCCTATTTCATATACTACCGTTCCCTTAATTTCCTTCAATTAAATAATAATTAAAATTTATAAAAAGACACTATTTAAAAAGATTTATATAACTGAGTTCAACCACTTTATACTATAATATTAAAGTGGTCACCAATAATATATAAATTCTCAGTGATATCCCATCTCACATTTGTAAAACATGGTATAATATAAAATATATTAAAAACAACTTCCAGTCCGGTAGTTTTCATTTTAATTAAATTTAGGAGGGTCAAATGAAGAAAGGTAAAACAAAAGCTGTTAAAATAAAAGGAAAAAAGAAAAACAAAGGGAAAAAAATGGGGAAGGCATTAATAAAAGCAAATGTTAAAAGGAAGATAAAGATAAAAGAAATACAAGAAGAAGCAGAAGCAAGATAATATCTTGCTTTTTTTTATACAATAGTTTTATCAGCCTATTTTTAGGTAGTATAAGAGAACAAAAATTCCTTTTTCCTCCTAATTTTTATAGTGTTTTTATCACACGACTAATTCTCACTGAAAAAAATTGAGATTTTTTTCACTTAACTATTGTATTCTCAGTCTTTATGTGCTAATATCATAGGGATATTCCACATAAGATGTCTTTTAATGGATATAATTTTCATTTTAAAAAATAACTTTTTAAGAATTTTTTATTATGTATAATATATAAGTTAAAAATCGGTTGAAGGTATAGGGAGAAGATAAGAAATTATCGCCGAAGAAGTAAAACTTTCAGGTGCTTTTATTTAATAAAAGTGGGACCTATACTGGACGAACCTCTGGAGAGATCCAAAATAATGGACACCGAAGGAGCAAACCCTTAACGGGCGAAACTCTCAGGTAAAAGGGACAGAGGAGTTTAATTATATATCAGCGAAACTATGTATTTTATATATATAGTTTTTTATGTATATATAATTGAATTCCCTAAAAATAAAAGGGAGGCACTAAAATGGATACACTTAATTTTTTTCAAGCAATAAATAACTTTGTATGGGGACCACCGCTATTAATATTATTGGTAGGAACAGGTTTTTATCTGACGGTTCGACTGGGATTACTACAAATTTTCAAACTTCCCCTGGCACTGAAATATCTTTTTGTAAAGGATAGCGATGATGCCGGTGAGGGAGATGTAAGTAGTTTTGCTGCACTTTGTACTGCACTGGCAGCAACTATCGGTACAGGAAATATTGTAGGAGTAGCCACGGCTATTAGATTAGGAGGACCGGGAGCATTATTCTGGATGTGGATGGCTGCATTCTTTGGAATGGCAACGAAATATTCAGAGGGACTTCTAGCCATCAAATACAGAACAAAAGACGAAAATGGACAACAAGCCGGAGGGCCCATGTATTATTTAGAAGGGGGGCTTAAAAATAAAAAGCTTGGTAAGATCTTAGCAAAATCTTTTGCTGTATTTGGGATAGGAGTTGCATTCTTCGGGATAGGAACTTTTGCTCAGGTAAACGCCATCGTTACAGGAGTAAGTGGCGGATTTGGAGTTCCAAGAATAATTGTCGCTGTAGTTCTAACAATTTGTGTGGCTGCTGTAACTGTGGGAGGGATCAAAAGTATCTCTAGAGTTTCAGAGATTGTAGTTCCATTTATGGCTCTATTCTATGTCTTTGGAGCAACAATAATACTCTTTATGGATACTAGTGCTACTGCAGCTGCATTTAATTTGGTTATCAGCAGTGCATTCAATGGTCATGCTGCTGTAGGAGGATTTGCAGGAGCAGGAGTAGCTCTAGCATTAAAAGCAGGGGTAGCCAGAGGAGTTTTCTCAAACGAATCTGGTTTAGGATCAGCTCCTATTGCATCTGCTGCTGCTAGAACAAACTCTTGTGTAAGACAGGGACTAATCTCTATGACTGGGACGTTCTTTGATACTATTGTAGTTTGTACTATGACAGGTCTTGTACTTATTTCTTCTGGATTCTGGAATCATTCAAACCTTGCTGGAGCAGAAGTTACCAACGCCGCGTTCAATAACCTTCTTACATTTGGAGGTATTGGTGGTCTTATTGTCAACATTGGTATTATTTTCTTTGCCTTCACTACAATCCTTGGTTGGAATTACTATGGTGAAAGATGTACTGTATATCTTTGTGGTGTAAAAGGAATAAAATATTTTAAAGGAATATTTATATTCTTGATTGCTATTGGACCATTTATCAGACTAGAACTCATTTGGATTGTAGCTGATATAGTTAATGGACTTATGGCTATTCCAAACTTAATCGGTCTAATTGCTCTTAGTGGAGTAATTATAAAAGAAACTAAAGATTATTTTGAGGAATTAAAGGCCAAAGAAAAAAAGACAAAAACGGTTTAGAGAAAAAACAAGTGGAATATCAAAATTAAGGCTTCCAAATTTTGGGAGCCTTTTTTTATATTAACTCCAAGGATAAATTTAAGATCTATGATATAATAGTTGTAAATGTTTTTATCAGGAGGAAAGAATGAAAAAAAATTTATGTATATTTGCATTAATTATATTTTTTACTGGATGTGACTCAATAACTACAAGGGGAAAATTCGGAAGTATTCAAATAAATAGTAATAACAATTATAAGAAAAATCAACCCAACAGGAATGCATTTGGGCATAAAAACCCTAAAAATCCTAACTATAAAGGTCAGAGCAGTAACAGTCTCAATATACAGTTATAAATAAGCACTGCTTTTTTGAATTTTATAAGTTAACTAAAAAAGATTTCCAAAATATGGAAATCTTTTTTTTAATTAATGGTAATTCTATAGGATAGAATTACCGAAATCTTTCAAATACCAACTCTATAATTTTAAAGTCATTGTATACACCGTATGCAGTTTATTCTCAAACTTCATCTCACTTTCTTTTATTTTTTCATAACCAAGATTTTTCCAAAAATTAAGTCCGTTAATATTTTCTTCAACTACACCTATTCTAAGGAATTCCCCGCTGGAATTCAAGACTATTTCAGATAAAGTCCTGTGAATCAATTTCCCTATTCCCTTCCCTCTCTCTTTTTTCTTCAGAAGAAGCAGCCCAATAATCCATTGACCAACTGTTGGAAAATCCCTTATAAGATCAATTATACCTATTAAACAATCTTTATAAAAAATTCCTAGGACAAATTTATCCTGAAGCTGTTTATCAGGGGGCAATAAAGTAAATATTTCTTCCAAATCTTTTCTAGTGTGAGTAGTTCCATTATGCAATAAAAAATAATCTTCACACTCTTTACATAATTCCTCAACAGATTCTATATCATTTAAACTTAAAGATACAATCTTTATATCTTTATTAACTATTTTTTCCATATTTTTTATGCCCCTTTTGAAATATCTATTTTTTGACAGCTAAAAAAGAA
>CAZUGM010000175.1:0-4992 GCA_964619915.1 uncultured Fusobacteriaceae bacterium
GATCCTCGGAAGGATGGTTAAAAAGTATGAAGAGTTAAGCGGTGTTTCTTTAGGGTTGGCAGATGAAAGAAGATGGCTCCTGCAGACAGTTGCTTATTCTTTATTTATCAGAAATGAAACCACTAACGAGGGACTTAAAATGAACCTCCTCCGGTATACAAAGGGAGACTATGCCACTGAGATGGGAGCCTTTACTGACACAGAAAGATTAAGTGCTAAAAAAGCAAGCGTACTCTTAAAGTTGGAGATAGAAGAGCCAAAGGAGTATCTTTTAGGAGTAAATCCGGTACGAGTAACACCAGGAAATAACATATATTTTTTAACACCATATTTTGAATTTAAGCCAGGAGAAACTGTTAAAGAAATTATTGGTATTTGTACTAAAGAAGGACTAATCGGTAATGGTTATCTTCCAGGAGAAATCAACAAGATAGTTGATCCTTTCCCATTTTTTAAATCGGTAATAAATATGGAGATCTCCCAAGGAGGAGCTGAGATAGAATCAGATGAAAGCTTAAAAGAAAGGATCCGAACTGCTCCAAGTAAATTTTCAACTGCAGGTCCGGGAGATGGATATATCTATTGGGCTAAAACTGCTAACCAAGAAATCATAGATGTAAATGTAGAGATGACTACACCAGGAACAGTCCGGATAACACCTTTAATGAAGGGAGGAGCACTTCCTACTGACAGTGTCCTACAAGATGTCCTGACTATTTGTAGCTCAGATAAGAGAAGACCATTAACAGATAATCTAGTAGTCGATAAACCTGCGCAAATAAACTATGATATAGATTTTACTTACTATATCTCTAATCGAAATATAGGGTTGGTAAATGAGATCCAGGACCAGATCAATAAGGCAGTTAGTGAGTATGTAATCTGGCAGAAAGGAGCTCTTAAAAGGGATATAACTCCTACTGAGTTAGTCTATCTAGTTAGAAGAGCAGGAGCTAAAAGAGTTAGTGTTCTATCTCCAACTTTTAAAATAGTTAACTCATTTGAAGTGGCCAAGGAAATAAATTTAAATATCAGATATGGAGGAGTTGAAGATGATTAAAATAGATGATATTTCAATCCTCAGGCTTCTCCCTAATTTTCTTCAGGAAGATGAAGAGATAAAATTATTGATCCAAGTTATCCAGGAAGAATTAGATCTGATTAATAGTAGGGAAAAGAATCTTTTTCTCTATGGTAATTTTAAAATATTAGATGAACCTGTCCTAGATGAGTTGGCATATCAATGGAGAGTAGAAGGCTATGAACAGACCTTATCCAAAGATATTAAAGCTAGTTTAGTTGAAACTGCATATATTGTCAGAAAAACAAAAGGAACCAGATATGCAGTAGAAAAAACAATGAAAGATATCCATGGTGATTTCGAACTATTGGAATGGCCGGAATATGACGGGGATCCATATCACTTTAAGATCATTGGAAGTACCCCTCCAACAAGCGATAAATTAAAAGAACTATATAAATCAATCAATATGACTAAAAATGAGAGAAGTTCCCTGGATGGAATAATAGTCAGCAGCCAATGGGAAGGAACAAATTATTCAGGAACTATCTTTCATTCATCACTTTATGAAGTTATTCCATTAGATCCTAATGTAGCTTCAGATTTTGAAAAATATTTAGGAGGAATAAATGGCTAAATACACAGGAACAGTCCTGACCAACAAGGGGAAAGAACTCTTAGCTAGAGCTATCTTAGGAGAAACAATAGTCTTTACCAAAGTAGAAATAGGAGAAGGGATCCTTTCTCCAGGAGCAGATAAAGAAAGTTTAACTTCTTTGGTAGAAAGTTTTAAAATTTTAAGTATTACCAGTACAACTAATCTTCCTAACGGAGGATATCGAATAAGAATCTCCTTTAATAACAAGGGGTTTGTAGATGATACATACCTAAGGGAAGTAGGAGTTTATGCCAGGGGAGAAGATGGAGTAGAGATCCTCTATTCCTACTGTAATACCGATACACCTAACTTAATCCCTAATGAATCTAGTGGGATTATAGAGTCTGTAGAGGATATAATCACCTATATTTCAAGCGCGGCAACTATCAATGCAGTTATAGATGAAAGTCATGTCTATGCTACTATCAAAGACCTGGTAGAAGGTCTCGCAACTAAGGCAGATACGTTTAATAAAAGTGATTCAGTAAACTTAAATGATTCAAATACCATAGCTACCAGTAAGGCAGCTAAGACTGCTCATGATAGAGGTTCTAGTGGAGTTACGAAAGCAGAGGCTGCTCAAAATTCTGCAAATGCCGCCCAGACAAAAGCTAACCAGGCTTACACTTTAGCAGCAAGCTGCCCATATGGTATAGGAGATTATTGGATAACAGAATCCACAACTAATCCTGCTACTAGATGGACAGGAACTATATGGATAAAATTAGAAGGTAGAACCTTATTAGGAACTTCTAGTGGTTATGCACTAGGAACCCAAGGGGGAAGATCAACTGTAGCCCTTACACTGGATAATATAGCAGCTCATATCCATGGGTTTAGTGGGACTACAAACACTACGGGGAATCACTATCATCAAAGTGGAAACCATAGACATAAGGTAGATAATCATGCTCATACACAGCCAACTCATACTCATAGTATATCTACAAGATATAACGGAGGAGCAGGAGGTGTATCTTCATTTACATCTGGTGGGTCAGGAATTAGAACTTATTATACCAACTCTGGCGGAGGAAATAATACAGGTGGATCAAGTCCATATACAAATTATCAAAATCCCAATACTTCTACGATTGGAGATCACAGTCATACAGTCTCCGGGACTACAGAAAGCATCGGTAGTGGAACAGCATTTAATATCATGAACCCATATAGAGTAGTTAATATTTGGAGGAGGACAGCATAATGAAAAATTACATATATCTTGATAGAGAAAAAGCAAAAGAGGGTGTCTCTTTAGTATATGAAGTATCAAAAACAAAGATAGAAAACTATGAAGAATACTTTGAAGGGAATGCACTTGAATTTTACGGAGAAGATCTACCACATTTCATTACTTACTTGGAAGAAAGCGGCTCTATAAGGGGAGCCACTGAAGAAGAAAAGCTAGAAAGAGGAGACAGGGTACTAAATGATGGAGAAATCCTTATAGACGGAAAGATAGTTTCATATGACAGTTACTCCCAGAAGATTGTAGATAATCAAATAGTAGATAAAACCAGGCAAGACTATATTACTGAAGGGGCGATAACTCTAGAAAGTGAGAAAGATAAAGCCAGGGTACAAAGGGAAAAGGAATATGCTGCTTATCATAAGCTAGTTAATAATATCTTTATGGAGATTGAAGAGCCATTAACTGAAGAAGAAAGTGCTGATATAAAAGTATGGCATAAAGCCTGGAAAGATGTTCCCGATAACTATACTAATATAAACATCCCCATAGAAGAAATATATCCTAAAAGATCAGATAGAATCAATTATTACTATAACTAGGAGGTCTTATGTTACCAGATACAACTATAGCTGCTAATTGGATAATAGGAGCCTTACTAGCAATTAACTTAGCTAAACCTCTTTGGGAGAGAACTTTTAAAAGAGTTGATAAAGGAAGTGATCGAATAGATCGTATTGAGAGAGAAGTAGAAGAAATTAAAATTAAACTATCTGAAAAAGTAAGTAGAGAAGAGTTTAATAAACTCATGATGAAGTTATCTGAAATAGAAGGTTATCTAAAAGCTAAAAAGGAGAAATAAATGAAAATATCAAAACAAGGAATAGAACTTATAAAACATTTCGAAAGTTACGAAATGAAGGCATATAAGTGCCCTGCAGATGTTTGGACCATAGGATGGGGATTTACTCGGATTAATGGTGTAAAAGTCAAAGAAGGCGATATTATGACCTTAGAAGAAGCAGACAAAGAACTTATAAAACAATTAAGAACTTATGAAAATGTAGTAAGGGAAGTAATAAAATTAGACTATATAAATCAGAATCAATATGATGCTTTAGTGTCTCTTTGTTACAACATTGGGGGATCTAACTTTAGGCGATCCGATATTGTTAAATTAATCAACAGTAGAAATTTTATAGGTGCATGCAGGATCTTTAATTTATGGTCCAGTGCAGCTAAAAAGAGATCTAAAGGATTACTTAGACGAAGGATGTCAGAAAGGAATTTATTCTGCAGTTGGCCAGATCCAATTGTAAAGGTTGTGCCTAAAAATTACCAGGAAACGTTTAGAGAACTATAAGGAGAGTGACAAATGAAAGAATTATTTGGAAATGCATTACTATGGCAAATACTTCTAGGTATTATATTATTAATTTTACCATCACCATTACTGAAGAAAACAGGAGACAAGGTAGGAGATGCAATTGAAGGAGTAGGAGGAGAAAAAGCCAGGAATATAGCCTATAAAGTACTTATTGATTTTGCTGAAGGTCTAAAGACCTCAAAGCATAATGGAGATATCAATCTAACCTCCAATGACCAAATAGATAATGAGTTGGATAGATATAAGGTGTCGCTGGGTTTGGAGGATTCCAAATCAAAGGAAAAGGATTAGAATTTAAGGTAGATCCATGGAACTATAAGACTAAGTTATTTCAGTTTAAGATTTTTAGGAGGGCTAATTCAATA
Organism: uncultured Fusobacteriaceae bacterium; assembly: GCA_964619915.1. Lineage (GTDB taxonomy): Bacteria > Fusobacteriota > Fusobacteriia > Fusobacteriales > Fusobacteriaceae > Psychrilyobacter. The sequence goes on from CAZUGM010000175.1 coordinate 4,624, forward strand.
AAAGAACTATTTTTAGGAGAGGATTAAACCTCTCCTTTTTTATAAAGAAGGAAACAAAAGGGAAAAAGAGTATTTAAAATAATAGACAATTTGATGGAATATATTAAAAGAAAAAAGGAGGTATTTGTATGTCAACAATCAGCAAGAAACTACAAGATAAAATAATATCTACAGGCGGGATTAATACCGACGAATCATTTAAAGAATTGTGTGACCTAGCCTACGAAGAGGGGCATAAATACGTTATTAGAGCTCGTCTATATGAAGGTGGAGAGTTTGTTGCATATCTTCATATTAAAGGATTGGCTGCCGAAAAAGATAAGGATCCTAAAGATTATCAACATTTTCATATCAACTTTTTAGAAGTAG
>CAZUGM010000176.1:0-4978 GCA_964619915.1 uncultured Fusobacteriaceae bacterium
TTTTTAACGATAATATTTTAAACATAAAAAAAGCTAGAGAGAACATAATGTTCTCTCCAGCTTTTTTTATAAATAATCTTATTTTCTAGCTTGCTTTAACTTGTCCGCCATAGCAGTTGCAATAGCTTCTAACTTTGTATAATCTTCCGATCTCGGAGTTCCCTTTACTTCTACAGATTCTCCTACAACCTCTATTCCTCTAAGTGAGTCTGCAAAAGCTTGTATCCCTTTTACTCCTCCTCCACTCCACATCATATTTCCAAAGATACCTAGATATCTATTTTTTAATCCGTAGTTTTGAAGTTTAGATAAAAGCGGCTGAACCTTTGGATAAACTGCATTATTATGTGAACAAGATCCTATGATTAACCCCTGGTATTTCCAGATATCACTGATTATATATGAATGATCTGTTTTAGATGCATCATATAACTTTATATCGATGATTCCCTCTTTAGACAGCTGTCTTGCGATTGCATTTGCCATCTTTTCTGTATTTCCATACATTGAACCATAGACTATTACTACACCTTCTGCTTCCGGTTCCATCTTAGACCATGCATCGTAGTGACCTAATACTCTAGGAATGTCTGTTCTCCATACCGGCCCGTGACAAGGAGCGATACATTTGATATCCAGTCCTCCTAATTTTTTTATAGCTGCCTGTGTAGGAGCTCCATACTTACCTACGATATTTGAATAATATCTTCTCATCTCATCCTCATAGAAGCTAAGGTTTAACTGGTCATCAAAGATTCCACCATCCAATGAACCAAAACTACCAAATGCATCATTTGAAAATAATGTTCCTGTAGCAGATTCGTATGAAACCATAGATTCCGGCCAGTGTACCATAGGTACCATAGCAAATGTAAGGGTATGTTTACCTAACTCCAAGGTATCCCCTTCCTTAACTACCAATCTGTTATTTTCGCAACGTTCCTTTGAGCAGTCATTAAATGCATCTAACATTGGAAAAGTCTTTACATTACCTACTAGGGTAATATCAGGATAAAGTCTGATTACATCCTTTATAGCACCTGCATGGTCTGGTTCCATATGATGTATTATTAAATAATCTAGCTTTCTCCCCTGTAATACACCCGCAATTTTCTCTATAAAGTTTTCACTTGTTCCAATCTCTACTGTATCGATAAGTGCTACCTTTTCATCTAAAATAAGGTATGAGTTATAAGAAACCCCCTTATCCAATGGTAGATAGTTCTCAAATCTTTGAGTTTTTCTGTCGTTTACCCCTACCCAAAAAATATCTTCACTTATTTTTTCAATGTTATGCATTCTAACTCCTCCTCAATAATTTAAATCTAAACGTTCATTTTATTTATCTTTTTAAGTACTTTATTCCTTTAATTTTGAACAATTATAATTTTAGCCTTGTTATATAATATCAAATATTCTACTTCCAAACAAGTGAAAAAAAATAATATATTTATAATTTTATATTCTAATTCAAGTTTATGGTATAATTCTAAAGATGTCAATAATTTTAGGAGGTTATTTTATGGATCCGGTGTTTTTTACCATTGGAAATTTTGAAGTACACTACTACGGTCTTATGTATGCCATTGCATTTTTATTAGGAATTGAACTGGTTAAAATAGAGGGAAAGAGAAAGGGATTTGATCCTGCCCTCATGGAAAATTTTGCCTTTATAGCTATGATCTCTGGTTTATTGGGAGGGAGGCTTTACTATGTATTGTTTAATCCCGCTTACTACTTCAGTCATCCGGGAGATATATTGGCAGTCTGGAAGGGCGGAATGGCCATCCACGGGGGAATTTTAGGAGGTATAGTCGGTACATATTTCTTTGCCAAAAAACATAAGATATCTATGTGGAGCTTGGGAGATATTGCTGCTGCACCATTTATCTTGGGTCAGGCCATCGGTCGGATAGGTAATTTTATGAATGGAGAAGTTCATGGTGTCCCCACATTTACCCCTTTTGGTGTTATATTTTCCATCAAACCAAAATTTGTGGAGTGGTACAATGCCTACAACTCTTTAAGTTTAACTGCCCAGATGAAGTTCAAGGAACTGGTTCCCTGGGGAATTGTATTCCCGGATCCATCCCCGGCAGGAACGGAGTTTCCAGGATTGGCTTTACACCCGGCTATGTTATATGAGCTGGTATTAAACTTTATAGCTTTTCTGTCTATCTGGTTTTTCTTTAAACATAAAAACTACAAAGCAGGAACAGTTTGGTTTATCTATATAATAGAGTACAGCCTTATCAGAACTTTCGTCAGCTTCTTTAGGAGTGAAGACCTGATGTTCTACGGGTTCCGTGCTCCCCATGTGATCAGTGTGATTTTAGTTATCTGGTCTGTGCTTATGATTGCATATTTTAACAGAAAAAGAGCAGGATCTGCTGAATAAAATTTAAATTATTAGATAAGTAAACCCAGGAATCCCTGGTTTTACTTATTTTTTTATTATCTAGGAAATTATACCTACAAGAGACATCAGCTAAACTTATTCTTGTCCAGGTGCAACGTCAAATCACTTTTTTGTTATTTTTATATGAAATATTACAAACTTAGGTTATAATAAATTAGTTATACAATAAATATAAAAGGAGATGAATTATGATAGCAGTAAATTTTGGAGGAAACCTGAAATAAAAAAGGCCCTCCGTTAATAATTTTCAGAATAATTAGGAGGAAAAAATGAAAGGCAGAATTATATCAGTATTTAAAAATTTATACAGGGTATCGATAGAAAATAAAGAGATCAACGCACCAATAACAGGAAATATGATAAAGGATGGTAATTTTCCCGTGGTTGGTGACTATGTAGAAGTTAGCCAGGAGGGGCAGATAATCGAAATCTATCCCAGAAAAACTATCCTGTCCAGGAAAGCAGCAGGAAAGGAGATAAAGGAACAGCCCATAGTAAGTAATGTGGACTTTATCTTTATAGTTACTTCTTTGAATAAAGATTTTAATCTGGCCAGGCTGGAAAGATATCTGACAATGGTATATGAATCGGGAGCAACCCCTTGCTTTATACTGACCAAAGCAGATTTAGACGATGAAGTAAAGGAAAAGGCTGCCAGTTTGGAAGAAATAGCTTTTGGAGTCCCTATCCATATAATATCTTCATATGAAGACAGAGGGATAGATGAAATCAGAGGTTATTTAAAGGATGAAAAAACAATAGGTCTTATCGGATCCTCTGGGGTGGGAAAATCCACTCTTATCAATAAACTCCTGGGAAATGAGATTATAAAAACCAAGGAAATAAGAACTATCGACGACAAGGGTAAACATACTACCACAAGGAGAGAGATGTTCAGGGTAGGAGATGGATATATTATAGACACTCCCGGGATGAGAGAGATTCAGATATGGAGTGGCGACACCAGCAGTTCCTTTGAAGATGTAGAGGCCCTTGCGAAACTATGCAGATTCTCCGACTGCACCCACGGGAATGAACCCGGATGTGCAATAAAAGAGGCTATAGAAACCGGGGATCTAAAAAAAGAAAGATTAGCCAGTTATTTAAAGTTAAAAAGAGAGATAAAAAATATGGAAAATAAAATAAATCATGGTCATAAGTTTGCTGAAAAAGAGAAGATTAAAAATATGATGGGTTCTCTGGACAGAAGGAAAAAAATGAAAAACAGATAAATATGTCTATAATAAGGAGTTTATTTTATATGAAAATCAGAAAACTAGAGAACGGTGATATCCCAGAAGTTGTGGAACTTTGGTATGAAACGTCCATTGAGGCACACCATTTTATTTCCCAGGATTATTGGAAGTCCAATATGGAAGCTATGGCCACAGTATACCTCCCTGGTTCAGAAACATATCTGGCAGTTGAGGAGGAGAGGGTTGTCGGTTTCATAACCATGGTGGATAATTACCTCGCTGCAATTTTTGTACAGATCAATATGTTGGGATACGGTATAGGAACAAAGTTATTAAACTTTATCAAAGATAAGAAAGAAACCATTCACCTTGCAGTCTATAAAAAAAATTCCAAGAGTATTAATTTTTATAAAAAACATGATTTTCATACTCTTTCTGAAAATTTAGATGAAAATACAAATGAAATCGAGTTATTGATGGAATGGAAAAAATAAGGATAAAATTCAGATCCGGCAGATTTGCCGGATCTTTTTTATTTTTACTGCCTTTAATTCTAAATAATTCTTAAGTTTATAATCTCCTTAGAAGAAATTTTCAAATTGATACGTATATAATTAAAACTAAAAATATATATAGAGGAGGGTTTGAATGTTAAAGATAGATAAAAAAGATATATATCATGACAACTATGGATGGATGGATACCTATCATCATTTTTCCTTTGCAAATTACCATGATCCTGACAATATGAACTTTGGAGATATAAGGGTAATTAATGATGATATTGTAAAAAGCGGAATGGGATTTGAGCCCCACCCACACAGGGATATGGAAATAATAACCTATATCATAGATGGTGAACTCACCCATGGAGATAATATGAAGAATAAAAGAACCATCGGTGAAGGGTTTATCCAATATATGAGTGCAGGGACAGGAGTATTTCACTCTGAACATAATTATGGAGATAAGGAACTGAGACTCCTACAGATATGGATTAAACCAGATAAAAAAGGATATGAGCCTAAATATGGTGACTACGAGTATGGTGTGGAGAAGAGAAAAAATAATTTTTTACACCTGGTATCTGGAAAGAAAGGGGATGCCCCTATAAGGATAAACCAGGATGCTGATATATTTGCAGGGGAATTTGATAGAGATACTATCTATCATCTTCCTAAATGTAAAAAGGTATACGGAATAGTCATAGAGGGAAAGGCTGAAATAAATAGTGAAATCCTTGAAACCCGCGATGCATTTAAAGTTGAGGAAGAGGACATTCGATTTAAAATAGAGAATAGAGCTCATATAATAATACTTCAGACAAATAAATAATTTAGATTCGACAGGATTTACAGGATCT
>CAZUGM010000177.1:0-4884 GCA_964619915.1 uncultured Fusobacteriaceae bacterium
ATGGTTAGTTTAAAGCGTTTGTACAAAGGTTGCCGGCACGTTTAAAAAAAAAGTTACGCCAAGGTTATCAAAACGTTAAAGTATATTAATACTAAATTTATGCATTTTTTTAATGCCGTAAACAATTATTGAAAAAGAATTTAGTTATAATAGGGATTGGAAGACCTGCTAAAAGTTTAACAGAAGTTATCGAGCAAAATTCTTTTACAATGTATAACATTTTGGGATATGTTTCGGTATGTGAAATATTAGATTATAAAGGACATGAAATTATAGATGAAGAAAAAATTCTTGGAAATTTTGATAATATAGAAAAAATAATAGAAAAATTAGATGTAGATGAGGTAATAATAGCTTTACCCAGAGCCAAGAATGCTGAGATGCATAAAATTATTGAAAAAATCGAAGGTAAAATTAAGAAGGTAAAATTTATACCTGAACTTAATGGAGCATATACATTTAATAGTAAGGTAGAAGACTATGACGGAATGATGTTGATATCTTCTGTAAGCGGTATGATGAGTCCATTTCAAATAAAAATAAAAAGAGGCATAGATGTAATTGCAGGGATAGTGGGGAGTTTAATATTGATACCTTTAACTCTCATAATATGGAAAAAAACGGAGAAAAAAGAAAGGGAGGAAGGTTTATTTTTTAGGCAATCAAGGATAGCATTGAATGACGGTTCAATAAGAATAATAAAGTATAGGAGTATGGTGACTGGGGCAGAAAAGATACTAGAAGAACTTATGGCAAGTAATGCTGAGATTAGAAATGAATATCTTGTAAATAAGAAATTAAAGAATGATCCTCGTATCACAAATATAGGAGCAAAACTTAGAAAAACTTCATTGGATGAATTTCCTCAATTTATAAATGTATTGAAGGGTGAGATGAGTCTCATAGGTCCAAGACCCTACCTGCATAGAGAAAAGGAAGATATGGGTGATTCCTATGAAAAAATAGTTAAAATAAAACCAGGGATAACAGGGATGTGGCAAACTCACGGAAGGAGTAATACAACATTTGAGGAGAGGTTAGAACTGGATGAATATTATTATAGAAACTGGTCGTTGTGGCTAGATATAGTGATACTTATAAAAACTATAAAGCAAGTTATTTATAGAAAAGGGGCATATTAAAAGATAAATCGCCTTCAAAATTAAAAAAGGCGACTAATATAGAATACTTACTAAGGAGTAGAATAACATCTAGAAAAAGAAAAGAAAAACAAGAATTTAACCGCGAATGACGCGAAGAGACTAGTTAAAAATTGAAAGATTTAGGTATGGAATTAGAAGAAGAAGCATAGAACGCGGATGCTGTGCATACACGGATCAAAAGCTATGAAGAGGCAAGATTTTTAAATTTTGGTTAGAACTAAGAAAATAGAACTATCTGTGTAGATTAAAGGTTTTCTGTGTATTTCGAAGAGATCCGCGTTCTATAGATTAGAAATTTGTGTAATTCGCGACAAAAAAGTTAATTTAGGTACTTTAAAAATAAAGAGAGATAGGGAGAAAAGGGAGATGAAAAATATTATATTATGTGGTGGGAACGGTACCAGGTTGTGGCCGGTGAGTCGAACATTGATGCCGAAGCAATTTGTTAAATTATTTAATGGTCAGTCACTATTTCAATTAACGGTGGAAAGAAACAACAAGTTATGTGACAACAATTATATTATTTCAAATACTGAACAATATTTCCTTGCAATCGATCAATTGGAAGAAGATAAAAAATATAATTTTCAAAAAGCAAAATTTTTGTTGGAACCGGTGGGAAGAAATACTGCTCCTGCAATAGCTTTAGCTTGTTTTGACCTCGACCCCAATGAGGTGATTTTGGTAACACCATCGGATCACTTAATAAAGGATGAAGCTGAATATGAAAAAGTATTGTTAGAAGCTAAGAGGTTAGCAGAAGAAGATAATTTAGTGACCTTTGGGATTACGCCAGAGTTTCCTGAGACTGGGTTTGGATATATAGAAGCAACTCTTCCTTCTGATGGTTTCCCTTTAGATACAAGGGAAACCAAAGCAAAATATGAGAGTAAAGTTCAAGGAGTAGAAGTTAAGGCATTTCATGAGAAGCCTGATTTTGAAAGGGCTACAAAATATCTTGAAGCCGAAAATTATTATTGGAACAGCGGGATGTTTTGTTTTAAGGCGGGAATATTTTTGGATGAATTAAAAAAATATTCCCCTGATATATATGAGGCAAGTAAAACAGCCTTTGGAAATAAGATAGATCTGCAAGAAACACAGGTGAGAATAAAGATGGATGATATGCTAAATATACCAGATGAAAGTATAGATTATGCTGTGATGGAAAAATCTAAGATAGTTAAGGTAATACCATCTGATATAAAATGGTCAGATGTTGGAAGTTTTGATGCGTTGGCAGATGAATTGCCCAATGATGAAAGTAACAACTTTGTACTGACTAAGAAGCAGACTGAATTGATAGATGTAGAAGATCTGATAGTAGTAGATACAGAGGACGCGCTATTGATCAGTAAGAAAGGATCGAGTCAGAAGATAAAGGAAAGGGTAGTGAGTTTAAAAAAAGAAGGGTCACCTTTGCCAGATATTCATTTAAAAGTTCACAGGCCATGGGGAACATATGAGGTGTTGGTAGATACTCCTGGATATAAAGTAAAGAGGATAGAAGTGAAACCGCAAAAAAGATTAAGTTTACAGAAGCATTTTCATAGAAATGAACACTGGATAGTGGTGTCAGGAACAGCTACAGTAACTGTAGGAGATGAAGTCAAATTAGTAAGGCCTAATGAAAGTACATATATCAAAATGGGTGAAATTCATAGATTGGAAAACGCAGGAAAGATACCGGTAGTAATGATTGAAGCACAGGTAGGAGAATATACTAGAGAAGATGATATAGTGAGGTTGGAAGATGACTTTGCAAGAGAATAAAGTAGTGTGGAATACACAGTTTGTGATAGTAAATAAAAAATAATATAGGAGTAAAAATGGATAAAAAAAATGAAGAGTTGAAAGTAGCTATTGTCCACGATTGGCTTGTTACTTATGGAGGAGCCGAAAGAGTTGTAAAAGCAATGCTTGAAATTTTTCCGCATGCAGATATATATACCCTAGTATATGATGAGGAGAAAATAGGTCATGTTTTTCCAAAGGGAAAGGTAAATACCACCTTTATTCAGAAACTTCCCAAAGCTACTAAACTATACACAAAATTACTGCCTTTAATGCCAAAGGCATTTGAAGAGCTAGATCTTATAGGATATGATATAGTACTATCAAGCAGTTCATGCTGCGCTAAGGGTGTATTGACTTCCCATAATACAACTCATATAGCTTATATTCACAGCCCTATGAGATATGCATGGGATCTTTACTATGATTATAGAAATAAAAGTGGTTATCTTACAAAATTATTTATGAGTTTGTTTATGACTAAAATAAGGCAGTGGGATGTAACCAGCAGTGTAAGAATAGATAAGGTGCTGGCTAATTCAAATTATATTTCAAAAAGAATAAAAAAATACTGGGGAAGAGATGCGGAAGTTGTCTACCCACCAGTGGAAGTAGGTAGACTGGAATCTAACGGAAAGGAACCAGAAGATTTCTATGTTGCATTTTCTAGGTTCGTACCATACAAAAGAATCGACTTGGCAGTAAAAGCTTGCACTGAATTAGGAAAGAATTTAGTAGTAATAGGTGATGGTGAACAGAGAGAATATCTTAAATCCATAGCAGGAGACACTATTACATTTACAGGAAGATTATCTGACGAAGAAGTGAAAGATTACCTCCAGAGGTGCAAAGCAATGTTATTCTCGGCAGAGGAGGATTTTGGTATAGTGCCTCTGGAAGTACAAGCATGTGGAAGACCCGTAATTGCATATGGAAAAGGGGGGGCTCTTGAGACTGTAGTAGAGGGAGTGACAGGAACATTTTTTAAAGAACAGACCACAGAAAGCGTCAAATCACAAATATTAAAATTTGAAAAAATGATTTTTAATACAGATGAAATAGTAAAACACGCAAGAAATTTTGCAAAGGAAAGATTTAAAAAAGAGATTAAGGAAATAGTTTTAAAAGAAATCAATTACAATAAATCTCTAAAAAAGTAGATATGAAATCGTCTGATTATAGCAAACAGTTAATTAGGTAATTTTTGTGAAAAAATATGATATGCTGGTGGATTAAATTAACTATAAAAAGGAGAAAAATGAAAAAAATATTAATACTACCAATAAGAATGGATAATGCTGGTGGAACAGAAAGAGTAATGGCTAATCTAGCAAATGAATGGAGTAAAAACTATGAAGTTCATTTAGTGCAGATACAATATAAAGATTCATTTTATAAAATAAATTCTAGAGTAAAAATAAAACACCTAGAATATAAAAATAGGTATAAAAATAAATTAATAAATGAATTAATTAAAATATTTAAAGTCAGTAAATTAACAAGAAAATATATAAAGAAAAATAAAATTGATATTGTGTATACTCCAGATACGGTATGTAGTTTAATTGCTTTATTTTCAACTTTGTTTTTAAATGTAAAAGTTATATCAGCTCTTCATAGAAGTTATGAAAATTCTGGAAGATTAGATAGGATATTAAAAAAAAATTTTTATAATTTTTTTAGTAAAGTAGTAACACTTACAAAAAGAGATGAAGAAATTTATAAGAAATATGGAGCTAAAGCAGTAAGCATTCCTAATAGTTTGACTTTTTACCCAAAGGAAAAAGCAGAATTAAAAAATAAAAATCTTTTGGTTGTAGGCAGATTTGTAGCAATAAAAAGATATGAAGATTAAATATCTAAATTAGCTAAATTTTTTAATAAATACCCTGACTGGAAACTTTCAATAATAGGAAATGGTCCCTAT
>CAZUGM010000178.1:0-4757 GCA_964619915.1 uncultured Fusobacteriaceae bacterium
ATAATTTTAAAATGGGTTGGAAGTTAAAGAGTGAATTGGAATAAATGTTTATAATATTGAAGCAGTAAAGACTACCTAATATATCCTTTTTCAGATTCTAAAAGTTCCATTATAACTTCATCCAGAAGTTTATCAACTATTCAGGCTCAATTAAATCTTAATTTAAACATAATTCCTCTCCTTTAAAAATTTATTTATATAACTTATACCATTTTTTATTTGATTTATCAACAAATAAAATTTGCCCACCAAAGGCGGGCAAGATTCTCCACTTTAAATAGATCCAATATCTCAAAAGTTTAGTTATTTAATTTTTATTTTTGAAGTTCAATTTTTTTCTTGATTATCTTAGTTACCACCATTAATCCAAGAAAAATCAATGACGCTGTAATTGAATACTTTAAAACTATATCCCTGTCTCCAGATGCAAATGCTCCTGCCAACATCACATATACAGAGGTTCCCGGAAGGATAAATACTGTGGATAATATTGCATATTGCATAAATCCAATGGAAGTTAATCCATATACATAATTTTGGATCCCAAATGGAAAGATAGGTATCAATCTGGTTACAGCCAAAATAAACCATCCGTCTCTTTTTACTCCTTCATCTATTTTTTTAAACATAGCTGTGTTTCCAAACTTTCTCTCAATAGCTCCCCTTGCAATATACCTCGCTATTAGGAAAGATAAGGAAAGTCCTAATCCTGCACCTATAGCCGTATAGATAACTCCCATTATTGGTCCAAATATTATCCCGCCAGCTATTGTGGCAGGCACTGCTGATATCATAGTTATTGTAACCACTATATATAATATAATGTATCCTAAGGGTCCCCATAACCCTAACATAGTAATTACACTTTCTAATTTTTCCCTCTTTGTAAGGTAACTAAATAGAACTTTAAAAATGTTATCCCTCTCTATTTCAACATTTCCCTCAGTAGATTCATAGGACCATTGAGTCCATGAACCATCATAGTTTTTAACATTTTTATACCCCAATAACTCTTTCAATACAAAGGTCATATGGGCAGACCCTGCACCTGAATGAGAATATAAGATAATCGGTATATCTTCTGTAATATCCTCCTCATCCAAGATTGCTTTTATCTCTTCAGGTGATTTAAATGTTTTATCTTTGTTCACCATCAAATTCCAGGGAATATTATATGAACTTGGGATTCTACCCTTTATAAATACCCTATCCTTTTGAATTAATCCGTCAGATTCAAGATAAGTTCTTGTGTCTAATATCACTACATCATTTCCTATGGCAGCTTTCACTTCCTCTAAACTCGCTGACTGAGGCAGATCTGCTGATTCTGTAAATTTATATCTTCCCCAGGGAGTTGGTCTTGCTGCACCTCCTTCTACTACTTTTAATCCGGCTGACTTCCATCCATCAATCCCTCCATCGATCATCGATATATTCCTATGTCCATACATATCCAATATCCACCACAATCTATAAGCTTCGCTGCTTTCCCCTCCACCTAACAACAGGATGTGGGTATTAGCCGTAATTCCATATGAACCCAATATTTCAGCTATCTTCTTAGGAGCAGCTCTCATACCATCATATTTGTATTTTCCTTTATCAGCAGAAAAATCAGCTTTCCAAATTTGGTAAGATCCTTCTACATGTTCTTTTTTAAAAACTCCTTGTTTTCTTACATCTAAAATCACCAGATCCTTCTCAGTCTCTATCATTTTATTAGCCATTTTTGGACTTACTAAGGTGCCGGTTGCATATACAGAATAATCCTTTGATGCTGCATGACCAGTTATTCCAACCATAAAAATTGCTATAAACATTATAATTGTCAGCAGTTTTTTCATTTTATTCTCCCCTTTTTAAATTTAGAGTAAGTCCAGGCCTTTAAGATTACTTTTACATAATCTTTACAAAATTAGTTTATTATAGTCTCAATAAATATACGTTATATTCTATTATTTCCTTTTATTCAATTCTTTTTTGATCTAAATTTATCTTTCCACATATATAATTAAAATAGAAAAAAAACTGGGAAATTTTCCCAGTTTTTATATAAGTCATTAATTGTAAGTTACTATTTAGTTTAGTTTTTCTTTTCCTTTACTTCTTTTACCTTTTTAGCTGTTTCATTCTTTTGCATATTTTTGTATTTTTCAGCACCATAGTATGCTCTTAAATACATCTCTTTTAATTCTTTCATTAATGGATATCTTGGGTTAGCTCCTGTACATTGGTCATCAAAAGCTTCCTCTACCATTTGATCTAATTTTCCTAAGAATTCAGCTTCAGATACTCCGTAGTCAGCGATGGTATGCTTGATTCCTACTGCTTCTCTTAACTCTACACAAGCCTTTCTAAGTAATTTAGCTTTCTCTTCTGGAGTTTCATTTCCTTTAGTTAAGTTTAAGAAATCTGCTGCTTTAGCATATCTTGCCTTGGCGTTTGGATATTTATATTGAGCGAATCCAGCCATCTTATTTGGTCTGTCTGTAGCGTTAAATCTGATTACTTCCTCTATTAATAATGCATTGGCTGTTCCATGTGGTATATGGAAAGCTGCTCCTAATTTATGTGCCATTGAGTGACAAATACCTAAGAATGCATTTGAGAATGCCATTCCAGCCATACAAGATGCATTGGCCATCTTTTCCTTTGCTTTTAATGCTGTAGCTCCGCCTTTTACAGATTCAGGTAAGTATTTAAATACTAATCTTAATGATTCTAAAGCTAATGGATTTGTATAATCTGATGCTAATACAGATGCAAATGCTTCCAATGCATGAGTTAATACGTCATATCCTGATGCAGCTGTTAATGAAGCCGGCATTGTTAACATTAATTGAGGGTCTACGATAGCTACATTTGGAGTTAATTCGTAGTCAGCTAACGGATATTTTGTTCCAGTCTTTTCATCTGTGATTACTGCAAATGGAGTAACTTCAGATCCTGTTCCTGCTGATGTAGCAATAGCCCAGAAATCAGCTTTTTTACCCATCTTAGGGAATTGTACTATTCTTTTTCTGATATCCATAAATGTCATAGCAAGATCTTCGAATACTACTTCTGGATGTTCATACATAACCCACATGATCTTAGCCGCGTCCATTGGAGATCCTCCACCTAATGCTAAGATAGCATCTGGTTGGTATGATTTCATCATTTCTGCACCTTTTCTTACTGTAGCTAATGTAGGATCAGCTTGTACATCAGAGAATATTCTGTAATCTACACCGATTTCATCCAATACATCTGTGATATGGTTTGTATAACCTAATGAAGCTAACACTGAGTCAGTAACTATCACTACTTTCTTCTTAGTTCCCTTTAATTCTTCTAAAGCTACAGGTAATGAACCGAATTTGAAATATACTTTTTCTGGAATTCTAAACCAAAGCATGTTTTCTCTCCTTTTTGCAACAGTTTTTATGTTTAAAAGATGTTTAACTCCTACGTTTTCAGAAACTGCGTTTCCTCCCCATGATCCACAACCAAGAGTTAAAGATGGAGCTAGTTTGAAGTTAAATACATCTCCGATTGCACCCTGTGCAGCCGGCATGTTTATTAAAGTTCTACCAGTTTTCATTGTTTTACCAAATTTTTCTAATCTTTCAGTAGCAGTTAGTTCGTCAGCATACATGATAGAAGTATGTCCCATTCCACCTAATTGAATTAATCTGTCTGCTTTCTTTAAAGATTCTTCAAACCCAGTTGTCTTATAGAAAGCTAATACTGGAGATAATTTTTCATGTGAGAACGGTTCCTCTAATTCTACTGATTCTACTTCTCCAACTAATACTTTTGTATCTACGTGTACATCCACACCAGCTAATTGTGCTATCTTGTGAGCTGTTTGCCCTACGATTTCAGAATTTAAGTGTCCATCTATTACGATAGTCTTTCTTACTTTATCTAATTCATCTCCCTTTAAGAAGTATGCTCCTCTATCAGCAAACTCTTTTTTAACTGTTTCGTAGATTGAAGCAGGTGCTAATACAGCCTGTTCAGATGCACAGATAACTCCGTTATCAAATGTCTTAGACATTAAGATAGAACTTACAGCCATCTTGATATGCGCACTTTCGTCGATAATTACAGGTGTGTTTCCAGCTCCTACTCCGATTGCAGGTACTCCTGAAGAATAAGCAGCCTTAACCATTCCCGGTCCTCCTGTAGCTAATATAATATCTACATTTTGCATAAGGTAAGTAGATAACTCCATAGACGGCTTAGTTATCCAACCTACGATTCCTTCTGGTGCTCCGGCTTTTACAGCAGCTTCCATTACTATTTCAGCGGCTTTTGCAGTACACTTCATAGCTCTCGGATGTGGAGAGAATATGATAGCATTTCTAGTTTTTAAAGCTATTAATGCTTTAAATACTGCTGTTGATGTAGGGTTAGTAGTTGGTATAACCGCTCCTACAATTCCGATAGGTTCAGCTATCTTTTCAATACCGTAAGCTGCATCTTTTTCAACAACTCCACAAGTTTTTGTATCTTTATATTTGTTGTATACGATCTCTGACGCAAAATGGTTTTTGATTACTTTATCTTCAACTATTCCCATTCTAGTTTCTTCTACAGCCATCTTTGCTAATTCTATTCTTTGTCTATTTACAGCTAATGCTGCTTCTCTAAAAATTTCATCCTGATTCAATTTATCTAAAGCATCGATTTTCAAACCTAACAAGTGCTTATTAAATTCACAATATTTAATATATCTTTCCCTATTAAATCGATTAAAGAAAACATCTTTA
>CAZUGM010000179.1:0-4727 GCA_964619915.1 uncultured Fusobacteriaceae bacterium
GATAAAATTTATTTTTATTGTGAGAAAACAGTTATAAAATTTTTAAGATTGTGAGGGAGACCAACAATCATATTTTATGTTAAAATATAAAGGGTAAGAAATTATAAAAGCAGTTAATTTGGAGGAGAATATGAAAAAAAAATTAATTATAGGGATATTTTTCATCCTGGGTATCTCTATTTTTGCCAATGAAACATATGTAAAGGGAAAGATCTTGTCCATATTAAAGGAGGAGGAGCTAGCCGAGGATGAATATCTCAGTTCCATGACAGATTTTCAGGTGGAAATAACGGAGGGAGAGGAGAAGGGCAAGATCTTAAGGATCTCCCATCCCACCTACAGGGAAAAACAGCATAACCTGTTTTTTAAACCCAAGATGAATGTAGTTATCTATAAGGATACAGAAGGGTATTATATCATTGAGAGGGACAGAAGGGAAAGTATGTATCTTTTGGTCTCTCTTTTCCTGGGTCTCACCCTGTTTATTGCCAAAAAGCAGGGTTTGAAGGCCATAGTGTCTCTGGGAATAACAGGATATTTGATATTTAAATTTATGATTCCCGGGATCATCTTAGGGTACTCACCCATCTTGATCTCCATAGTTATTTTGTGTATATCTTCCATAGTTACGATATTTTTTATGACGGGGTTCAATTCCAAGGGAATTATTGCTATATTAGGAACTTTAGGAGGAGTTATCTTTGCAGGAGTGCTTTCGATATTTTTCTCCAGGACCATGGGTCTCACAGGGTATACAACCATGGAGAGTATTAACTATGCTTCCCTCATAAAAAACATAGATCTGAAGGAACTCATATCAACAGGGGTAATTATAGGAAGTGCCGGGGCAGTTATGGATGTATCCATGTCTATCTCCTCGGCTCTTTCGGAGATAAAGAGCCATAAACCCCATATTACATCTCTGGAATTATATAGATCCGGCATGAGTATAGGAAGGGATATCATAGGGACCATGATAAATACACTTATCTTGGCCTATATAGGAGGATCCCTCTTTACAATAATGATCCTAACTATTCAGCAGAATGATTTTCCCAATATCAGGATATTAAACTTTGAATTTGTAGGAGTGGAATTTCTGCGGGCTTTCTGCGGAAGTATAGGGATACTTATATCTGTTCCTCTGACATCCTTGTTGGCATCTAAAATTCATGTAGAGAAGAGAGAGAAAAAGAAAGGTTTTTAAGTAAAAAAGCAGAAGTTTATTTATATTATAGATAAACTTCTGCTTTTTTTTCGATTAAAATATAGGAGTGATCAAGGAAAGTGAGATGTTTCTATTATCCAGTGTGGATTCTCCGGTGTCCCGGTTGGCAGCTGAAAATCCACCCTCAATGGCTAGTCCGGATTCCAGTCTTTTTCCGATCCCCAGATAGGCATAGGCTCCGGTTTTACTACTGTCCTTATAGAGGGTTCTCCCATATCTTCCGGTAGCGTAAAAACCCGGGATATTTTCAGAATAGAATTTACCGCTCAGGTAGACGGGGAAAGACTCCATCTCCTCATTCTTAAAATTAAATTCCCCGATCCCACCAACTCCAAATTCAACATTGGGGAAAATTTCATGAACGATTTCCAGATTTAAATTTAAACTTCCGGTTTCGTTATCCACATATTTACCATATCCGCCACCAACTCCTAAATTTATTTCTACGGAATAGAGGTTCAATCCCAAGATAAAGAAACTAACTAATATTAATTTTTTCATAACTGCCTCCTAAAATGGGAATGTAAAATTTATTCCTAAAAGTAATTCGTTTTTTCCTTCATATTTAACAGTGTTCACCATTATCCCCGTGTGATTTGTTCTTTCATAGTCATCATATATATAATTGGAAAGGTGTCCCACGGGATCTATAAGCATCATAGTAGCACTACCCCAGAATTTAGAATTAAAGAGCATCCCATTGTTGTCCAGGATATAATTTTGAAGGGCATAAAATCCTTCTCCCAGCATAGAACCAAAAACAGGAGTTATAACAAGGTCCTGCATGGAGGGAGTCTCGGCAAATGACTCTATCCCATATTCCCAAAAGAATGTAGATATAACAAATGTGTACCAAAAAGATTCCAATGGGGAGTAGTTACCATTCCTGGCAAGGATATAATATGCTCCTCCTGCATACACATGACCAACATAGTTATACATTGGGTTGTCCTGGTCCCATACAGGTCCACTTCTTACGTTATTTTTCCATTTTTCAAATATAGTGGTTTCACCGTCCTTATCCCACCCTGTTGATGACTCTGGCATCAGATATAGGGTAGTGGCTGTTATACCTGCAAGGATAAATAGTGAACCCGTATCCTTTTTTAATTTATCGAAGTTTTTTTCCAAGATGAGATTTTCTACCTCCAGGTTATAACTTATCTTCTCCTCCTCACCGAATAATATACTTCCCATGAGGATAAAAAAAATAATAAAAAGAGTTGATTTTCTAAAGTTAAACATCTGAATTCACCTACTTAGATTTGAATTTTCTTAATATCTACTATAGTTATTAGGAAAAAAAAGAAAAAACCCTTTTATAAATTTAAAAGAGTTTTTTTATTTTTTGAATTTTCTAAAAAGGTCACACTCCTCCTTCTTATGGTTTCTCGATTGACGAGTACGAAATTTTATTATTAGCTATAAAAAAATTACGATGTCAAAGAGAAACCAAAGCAAGAATAATTGGTGTTGAATAAGTCAGATTCGAAGGGTTCCTCTCTTAACCGACTCTATTTCTTTTAGTGAGTCACATTTAAATTTCTTTATTGAATATAAACTTAATATTCTTGAATCGAAAATTCTAAAGATTTCATCTTTAATTTATGTTCTATGAATACAAAATACAACTATTAAAGACTGAAAAGTTCATCATCCTTTATAGAGGTATTCTTAGTATGAAATATCTCCAGGAGTTTTTCAGGGGTAAGCTCCTGTTTTTCCTTTCCTGTAAAATCCAAGATGATCTTTCCCTCATGGAGCATGATCAGTCTGTTTCCGTATTTTATAGCATCATTTAAATTATGAGTTATCATAAGGGTAGGAATCTTATGAGATTCCACTATTTTTTTTGTTTTTTCCATAATTAATTCCGATGTCTGGGGATCCAGGGCGGCAGTATGCTCATCTAATAATAATATTTTAGGTTTATTCAGAGTTGCCATAATAAGGGCTAGACACTGTCTCTGCCCTCCGGACAATAATCCAACCTCTGTGTTTAGCTGTTTTTCCAGTCCTAAACCTAATTCAATCAGGGTATTTTTATAAAATTCTTTCTTTTTTTTATTTAAACCAAGGGTAAGGTTAAACTTTTTTCCCTTGTTGTCTGCCATGGAAAGGTTTTCAAAGATAGTCATAGATGGTGCAGTTCCCAGGGTAGGGTTCTGATATACCTTTGAGATAAAGGTATTTCTTTTATGGCTGGCCAGATCTGTGAACTCTCTGTCCTCTATATATAAGTTCCCGCCATCGGGTTCAATATTTCCCATAATGACATTTAAAAGGGTAGATTTTCCGGCACCATTACTTCCGATGATAGAAACAAAGTCTTCCTGATTCAGCTGGAAATCCAACCCTTTAAAAACTTTTTTTTCATTTCCCAGTTCAGAGTGGAATGATTTGTATAAATTATTAATTTTAAGCATTTTTTAATGCACCTCCTAATCTACCTTTTAATTTTAAATTTTTACTTTTAAAGCCCATGATCCCAACAGTAAGGATTGCAGTGATGAGTTTTATATCGCTGGCATTAAATCCGATCTTCAGGGAACCCATTATTATAAACCGGTATAAGATAGAACCGATAATTACGATAGTTGTGACATTTAACATCTTTCCTTTTTTTAAGACACTTTCTCCAATGATGATAGAAGCCAGCCCCGTAACAATAGTTCCCGTTCCCATGGCAATATCTGAAAACCCCTGATACTGGGCTAAGATACCGCCAGATAGAGCTACCAGCCCATTGGCTAACATAAGACCGATTATTTTTAACTTTTTCTCATCTATTCCCAGAGATACAACCAGTGTTTCATTGTCACCTAAAGCCCGTAAAGAAAATCCGAATTTTGTCTTGAGCAGATAGTCCAAAAAGAACTTAGATAAAAGTACAACAGATAATATAATAAAGAGATTGGATCTATTGGAAAAGATATTATCAATTCCAAATAATGGGATATTGGATCTTCCCATTATCCGGAGGTTGATACTGTATAAACCTGTCATAACGATGATCCCGGCCAAAAGGTTTGTGATCTTGAATTTGATGTGGATATATCCGGTAACAAATCCTGCAAGGCACCCTCCTATAAATGCTGCTCCTAAAGTTAAGATGGGGTTGACCCCATTTGTGATAAGTATAGCTACGATAGAAGCTCCCATTGGAAAAGATCCATCTACAGTAAGGTCCGGGAAATCCAGTATTTTATAGGATATATATAATCCTGCTGCCATTATTGCAAAAATTAACCCCTGTTCAATAGTTCCTATTAACATAATTTATTTGTATGATAAACATATAAGTTTTATCATAACCCTCCTTTTTTTTTATTTACTAAACTTTCAAATTCGGATAAATTCATACCAATTATCATAACCCTTACACCAAGCTCACGAAGATTTAGATACTCTTTGTGTTCTTTCTTTTCCTTTGTGCACTCTGTGACCGGGTTTTTAAATCTTATTAGTTTATAATTTCAATATTTTTCAGCTGATCTTC
>CAZUGM010000180.1:0-4050 GCA_964619915.1 uncultured Fusobacteriaceae bacterium
AACAAGTTCCGCACCCTTATAGTGACAGGCTACAAAGTGACCCTCAGATACCTCGGCCCACTGAGGTATCTCTGCGTTACAGATATCCTAAGGTATAGGACATCTGGTATGGAACTTACATCCAGATGGAGGAGTAACATTTGAAGGAATATCTCCCTCTAATACGATCCTCTTTCTATTCTTTATAATATCTAGATCCGTTTCCGGGATGGAAGATAATAATGCTTTTGTGTATGGATGTTGAGGAGTTGCATATAGATTTTTTTTAGGGGCTAATTCTACCATATTCCCTAAATACATTACCCCAATCCTGTCAGAGATATGTTTAACTACCGACAGGTCATGAGATATAAATAGATATGACATTCCAAATTCCTTCTTTAAATCATTCAATAGATTTATCACCTGTGACTGAATAGATACATCCAGTGCAGATACAGCTTCATCACAGACGATAAACTTAGGTTTTAATGCCAAAGATCTGGCTATCCCTATTCTTTGTCTTTGCCCCCCACTGAACTCATGAGGGAATCTGTAGATCATATAGTCATCCAGCCCGCAAGTCTTCATTATTTTCTTTACATATGTTTCAAGTTCCTTGGATCCCGCTTTATATATCTTGTGCTCTACCAAAGCTTCTCCGATTATATTTCCCACTGTCATCCTAGGATTCAGCGATGAATATGGATCCTGGAATATTATCTGCATCTCACGTCTTAAAGGAACCATCTGCTTCACAGACAGATCTGTGATATCCCTGTTGTCGTAGATTATTTTTCCTGCTGTAGGAGTATATAATTTAAGCAGACTTCTTCCGAATGTAGATTTACCACACCCTGATTCTCCTACTATCCCTATAGTTTCCCCTTCGTATAAGACCATATCTATCCCGTCATTTGCCTTAACAAATAATCTTTCACCATTTTTTCTCTTCCCTGTAGGAAAATGCTGTTTTAGCCCTTTAGTTTCTAATATTATTTTTCTATTTTCCATCTCTCTGCTCCTTATTTGGATAGAAACATCTGATCAGATGATTAGGTTCTACCTCTACAAGATTTGGTTTTTCATCGATACATTTTTGGGTAGCAAACTTACAACGAGGTGCAAATCTACAGCCTACTGGAAGATTTAATGGATGAGGTACACTTCCATCTATTTGATCTAAATATTCCACCTCTTCATTTAATTTTGGAATAGAGTTCAACAATCCTTCCTTGTATGGGTGAGAAAACTTTGAAACTTTTGAGAATAATATCTCTACCGGAGCTTTTTCTACTGCTTCTCCTGTATACATTACCACTACGTCATCAGCTAATTCTGCTATAGCTCCTAGGTCATGGGTTATAAATAATATAGCTGTATTATGTTTTTTCTTAAGGTCATTCATAAGGTTAAATATCTGTGCCTGTATAGTTACATCCAGAGCAGTTGTCGGCTCGTCTGCAATAAGTAATTTAGGTTCGCAGGCTAATGCCATGGCTATCATTACCCTCTGTCTCATTCCTCCAGATAACTGATGAGGATAGTTATGAATTACTCCTTCAGGTTCAGGTATCTTTACCTCTCTTAGAAGTTCTATAGATCTTTCCCAGGCTTGGTTTTTATCCATCCCCTGATGAAGGATCAACGGCTCTCCCAATTGTTCCCCGATTTTCAATACAGGGTTTAAACTTGTCATAGGTTCCTGGAATATCATCGATATCTCATTTCCCCTTATTTTTCTCATCTCATCTTCTGTATAGTCTAACAGTTCTTCACCGTCAAACATTATACTTCCGTCTACGATGTCACCTGGATCATCTATAAGTTTTAAGATACTGAATGAAGTTATAGATTTTCCTGATCCTGATTCTCCTACAACCCCCAGAGTTCTACCTCTTTGGATCTCCATGTCTACACCATTTACTGCTTTTATAGTACCCTTATTAGTAAAGAAATAAGTATGCAGATTTCTTATTTCAAGTAAATTTTCATTTGTTTTCATCTACACCGCCGCCTTTGCTAATTTTCTTCTTTTTTGTCTTTCTTTCTCTCTTTTTCTCTTTTCTTTAATTCTTATTCTCTGTTCTTTAGTGACATATTGAGATTTTGGATCTACAGCATCTCTCAGCCCTTCTCCTATTACGTTGATACTCATTATCAAGATAAATAATGCAATTCCCGGGAAGATCCAAGTCCACCAGTAATTTGTCATTATGATAGCATTTTTAGCAGACAGACTGATAAGTCTTCCCCATGTAGGGATAGGTTCTGTAACTGACAGTCCTAAATATGACAGTGAAGATTCCATAAGGATTGCTCCTGCAAATGTCAGAGTTCCACTAACGATTACATATGTTAATACATTTGGAATTAAATGCTTTGTTATTTGGTTAAAACTACTGATTCCTAAGGCTTTTGTCGCCACTATAAACTCTTGTTCTCTGAGGGATAGGATCTGTCCCCTTACCATTCTTGCCAATCCGGTCCATCTTAAGAATCCCAGAATAAAGATTATCAGATATAATCTAAGCTGGGGATCTAAATCCATGAATATAGCAGATATAGTCATTGCAATTGCTAAAAATGGAAATGCTGAAACAATCTCTGTTCCCCTCATGATTAGTGTATCTACCTTTCCGCCAAAGAATCCTGCAATAGCTCCAATAGACACTCCTAATATTACAGATAGGAATGTAGATAACAGACCTACCTGGATAGAGATCCATCCCCCGGCTAATACTCTCAGAAATAAGTCTCTTCCCTGGGCATCTGTTCCAAACAGGTGAGCCATACTTGGTTTCATATATTTTTGGGATATATCTACATTTGCCAAGTCATAGTTAGTCACATGAACGAATATTTGAGCTCCTACTATAACGACTATTAAAAATATAAATGAGATAAGCCCGACCATAGCCAGTTTATTGTGTTTAAATTTTTCAACTATCTGCCTCGTAGGAGAAATAATTTTTTCATGCTGTTTATTTAATTTATCGTTATTACTCATTATTTTATCCTCCTTGCTTTTATTCTAGGATCTACCAATGCATAACCTACATCGATAAATAAGTTAGCAAACAATGTCAATACTGCAAAGAATAACAATACAGTGGACAAAACTCCCCTGTCTTTAAATTGATATGCCTGGTTCATCAATAACCCCATTCCTGGCCATGCAAATATTTTCTCTACGATGATAGATCCACCGAATAATGCAGGAATCCAGAATCCAATAATTGTAATTACAGGAATCAACGCATTTTTAAAGGCATGTCTGTAGATAACCACTTTCTCTGCTAATCCCTTTGCTCTGGAAGTCCTTATATAATCTGCTTTTAAAACTTCTATCATGGCATTTCTGATATATCTGATCAAACCTGCAAGGGATGACAATACGATTACTGAAACCGGCAGGATATAGTATACATACTCGGGTCTTACACCTCTAGGATCTACCATCCCTGAAAATGGTAAGATTCTAAGTACTGCAGAAAATAATAATACTAATAATAGCGCCATAAAGAATGAAGGAAGGGAAATTCCAATCATAGACATTACAGTTACTACCTTGTCATATCTTGTATTCTTATTCACTGCTGATTTAATTCCAATAGGTATAGCAATCAAGAAGGCTAAAATAAATCCTACGATATTAACTTTGAATGAATTCATAATATAACTTCCGATAAATTCATTGATAGGCTTATTAAGTGCCACTGAATAACCAAAGTTAGCAGTCAACACATCTTTCCACCATAAAAAATATCTTACTATAACGGGCTTATCATACCCCAATACTTTTCTCATTGTTTCTATATACGCTACTCTTTGTTCCTCTGTCATATTAGCAGTTGTCTCTGGATTGATCATAGCTAAGATAGGATCTCCCGGCATTAATTGTATCAATGAAAATATTACTATTGAGATTATAATTACAACTGGTAACAGGTGAAATAATCTGTTTCCTATGTATTTTACATAGGGAAATACATTATCAAATAGAGTTCTTACTTTCCCTTGCTGTTTTTCCTTTTCCATATTTACCTCCAATAAATAAGCAGAGCCCCC
>CAZUGM010000180.1:4060-4708 GCA_964619915.1 uncultured Fusobacteriaceae bacterium
AAAATCCATGCAATTTCCAACCCAGTTAAACTCTGGTATGAAGGAAAATTGTATGCTCATCCTGTAAATCTTAAGCTGTAATTTCATTATTTTTACCCTATCATAGTCTGCTAATATTTATTTAATTATTTAAATCTAGCTTTTACAATCGCATAAGGCCATTGCCATAGTGCATTTGTTTCAAAATTCTCCACTCTATTTGTATAAGCATCATAGTAGTTATTTGAGTACAGTGGTAATTGTGGAAGATCTTCATTAACTTCTACAATCCATTGTCTCCAGTTAGATTTATAACTGGCTGTTCCTTCTTCAGTTGATGGATTTGAGAATCTGATTTTATCTAGTAATTTTTCATCCCCTACATATCTCGCACTGTTAGTTGATGACCCCTTTCCAAAAGGCAGAATCTTTGTGCTAGACCAGTTAGCATACGGGTCATATTGAATAGCATAAGAAGTTCCCCCTGTGAACATATGGTATTTTCTTTCACTTAGAGCTGCATTTCCGTATAGGTTGTTGGCCATGATAGACCAGTCCATAGAATCTACGTTGATCTTAATTCCAAATTCCTCCTGAACTTCCTCTGTCAGAGTAAGGTTGATTGCATCTGTCCATGCTGATGTGATAGCTAGGTTAAGAGCCAGCTCC
>CAZUGM010000181.1:0-4180 GCA_964619915.1 uncultured Fusobacteriaceae bacterium
AGTGGGTTGTATATAATCAAAAAATATGGGGAGGAGGATGGAAGTAGTCGAAAATAAAAGATGATAAATTGTCGTATAGAGTTGAAGCAAAGGAAAAAATAGAGGGGAAAATGAGAAAAGCTGAAAAAGTTATTTTGGCTTTTTTTTACTTTATAAATTAACTAAAAAATAAATATTATATAAATTTAATTAGAATGATTACTGTTATTTAGATTACAAAAAATTATGAATTTTTAAAGGAGGAAAGATGTTTGAAAAACTCAGAAAATCTATGGTAAAAAATCAATTGCTTTATCGCGGGATAAAAGATCCCAGGATAATAGATGCATTTTTAGAGGTTGAAAGACATCTTTTTGTTCGGGAGGAAGAGATAGAGTTTGCCTACAATGATTATCCTCTGCCCATAGGGTCAGGACAGACTATTTCCCAGCCGTATATTGTAGCTTATATGATGGAAAAATTAAAGATAGAAAAAAACGATATAGTTTTAGAGGTGGGGTCAGGGTCAGGATATGAAGCGGCACTTATATCTAAAATTGCAAAACGAGTAATTACCTTGGAGGTGAACTCTGAACTTTATTGGAAGTCCAAAGAAAAACTCAACCAGTTAGGTTATAAAAACATAGAAGTACTCAATAGAAACGGCTTTGAAGGGTATGAGGAAAAGGCTCCCTATGATGCGATAATAGTATCAGCTGCACCTGCAGAAATTCCACAAACTCTGATGAAACAGTTAAAAATAGGAGGAAGGATGATTGTGCCAGTAGGCAGGTTCTCGCAACAACTATTTTATATAGAGAGAAATGATGAGGAAAATTTTTTTATAACCGGTCTGGCTTATGTAAAATTTGTACCCATGATCAAATAAGTTAGAAAAAATAAATTTCTTAAAAAATAAATTTAATAATTGTGGTACAATAATTCTGTATGACATTAATAATAAAGGAGGAAACAAATATTATGAAAAAAATAATTGTTACTTTGATAACCATCCTTTCTTTGAATCTTTATGGAGAAACAGATAGCGAGAATAGAAAAGCATTTGATGTAGATGGAAATAAATATATAATAAGGCCTCTATATGGAATTGCTACACCATCAGATTTAGGAGACCTACTGACCTTTAAGGATTTGAAGAAAGATCCCAACGATGGTAAAATTGCAGGGATACAGGTGGAAAGATATGTGTACAAAAGACCCTATGATTTTCCGGTGAATATAACTTTACAGAGTAGTTTTATCACTCATTTTAACAGTTACAGCGGTGAAGAAACAGACTATTATACAAATGACAACTCCTATGAGATAAATTTTGGTATAAAGGTATATTGGACGGAATTTCCGTGGGATAAATATGTCCGTACAAGGCTGGGAGTGTCGGAAGGGTTGTCTTACACAAGTAATATTACTAACCTGGAAAGATACAATCAATACAATCAAAAAAACTCTAACTATTTAAACTATATAGATGTTACCCTTTCTTTTAACGCTAAAGATATTACCAGAATAAATGAATTAGAAGACACCTATATTGGAATTGGGCTTTCCCACAGATCAGGGATATTTGGAACTATCAATGGGGTAGATGGCGGATCAAATAATGTGACATTCTTTTTTGAGACAGAGTTATAGGGGGAGAGATGAAAAAAATAATATTATTTTTAAGTTTGATGATCAGTATGACTATGACCAGCTTTAGTGAAACTGCAAATTTTCAACTGGGATTAACCCCTACTTTAAATATAGGTGAAAGTAAAGAGGTCAAAGGTTTACGTGTGCCGGTACTTTTTGGGACTACAGAAAAAGTTACAGGAGTTGATTTTAATATGTTCGCCAGTGATGTGGATGAATTCACGGGTCTCCAGGGGGGGATATTTTTAGGAGCAGGAATATTCAATAAAGTTAATACCGAATTTAGAGGAACCGGTCTGGGACTTATTAACCTGCATAATGGTGATACTAAGGGGCTTTTAGTAGGAGCAGGAAATCTTACAAATGGGTTTACAGGATTAAAACTAGGGATATTTAATTATTCAAAATCTAATTCAGATTATGAATTAGGAGTAATTAATTATTCAAAGGAAACATTTTTTCAATTGGGACTTATAAATATTGCAGATCGGATAGATGGTATCCAGATAGGATTCTTAAACTTTGCAAATAATGGTATTTTACCGGTAATGCCTTTTTTAAATTTTAACTGGAAGCTTTAAAAGCAAAATAAGGGATAGAAAATAAGATTTAATAACAAATTACACAGATTGAAAAGTAAATTATCAGATTTTGAATGTGTGTAAATTAAAAAATAAATAAATAATAAAAGAGGGGGAACCTATGAAGGATAGACAACTATTAACTGAATTTGCAAACGTAATAAATTCCGATAGGTATCAATATACAGAAAGTGATGTTTTTTTAAAGGAAGGAATGCAGGAAAAGGTAGCTGTTTTTGATATGTATTTTCGTAAAACAGAGGATGGGGGCTTAGCCGTAGTTTCCGGGATTCATGAAGTGATTAAATTAATAGAGGTTTTAAACAGTACAAGCGAGGAGGAAAAAAGAAAATATTTTTCTCCCATTATTCATGAAGAAGAATTGTTGGAATATTTAGTGAAATTAAAATTTACAGGTGATCTATATGCTATGAGAGACGGGGAAATCGCGTACCCCAATGAGCCTATAATAACTATAAAAGCTCCTATAATTCAGGCTAAGATCTTAGAAACACCTATTTTAAATATAATGAATATGCAGATGGCCATAGCCACTAAAGCATCCCGTGTAACTAGAGCTGCTCATCCTACTCCTGTATTGTCATTTGGAAGTAGAAGAGCCCATGGATTTAGTTCTGCTGTGGAGGGGAATAAAGCAGCCTATATCGGTGGATGCACGACTCATTCAAATATTGTTACAGAATATAAATACGGTATTCCCAGTGTAGGGACTATGGCACACTCATATATCCAGACTTTTGGTGTCGGAAGGGAAGCAGAAAAAGAATCTTTTGATAAATTTATAAAAAATAGAAGGGGCGGGAACAACCCTCTTATCCTCCTAATCGATACCTACAATACATTAAAGATCGGGATCCAAAATGCCATTGATTCATTTAAAGAAAATGGAATAGATGATTCTTATGAGGGAACTTATGGTATAAGGATTGATTCAGGTGATTTAGCATACCTGTCTAAAAAATGCAGAAAATTATTGGATGAAGCATCTCTGTATAAGGCCAAAATAGTTCTGACCAATGGATTGGATGAAAATTTAATAAGAGCTCTAAAGGAGCAGGATGTAGCTGCAGACTCTTATGGTGTAGGAGATGCTATAGCTGTAAGTAAGTCAAATCCTTGTTTTGGAGGAGTGTATAAGATTGTAGAAGTGGATGGGGAATCGGTGATAAAATTATCTGAGGATGTTATTAAAATATCAAACCCAGGTTTCAAAGAGGTATATAGACTCTATGATAAAAATGGTTTAGCTTATGCAGATTTAATAACTTTAATAGATGGAGATAATGATAAAAAATTATTGATTAATAATGAAATTCTGGAACTGAGAGATGAAAATTATGATTTTAAAAGTGTTAATCTGGCAGCTGGAAGTTACACCTATAAAAAACTTACTAAAATATATGTGAAAGATGGTCAGATAACCAAAGAATATTCAAAGTTAAAAGATATAAAAATTTCAAGAGATTACTATTTGAAAGA
This sequence comes from uncultured Fusobacteriaceae bacterium, assembly GCA_964619915.1. GTDB lineage: Bacteria > Fusobacteriota > Fusobacteriia > Fusobacteriales > Fusobacteriaceae > Psychrilyobacter. The sequence goes on from CAZUGM010000181.1 coordinate 3,714, forward strand.
ATTAGAAAAAATATCTACTGAGAGAAAGAGATTGGAAAATCCTCATAAATATAAGGTGAATTTATCTCATGATTTGAAAAAATTAAAATATAAACTTATAAATAAAATATCTAAACAAATTAAGGGTGAAATATAAAAACTGAAGTAAGAAAAAGGGTTTAAATGAATACTAAAAAGACCAGAAAATTAAATTTTCTGGTCTTTTATTATTCAAGTTAGGAATTGAGTCTAGCTGGTTTTTTAAGATATCTGTCACTTAAATTTTTTATCAGCTCTTTTATTTTGTCATATTGTTTTTCAGTGATTTCATCGGCTATAGCTATGGATTTTTTAAATTCTCCTAGATTTCTGTGAAGTTCCGCCTTCAAAATCTTTTCGGCACTGCTTTCTCCTAAGGTCTCTAAAAGAATTTCCATATTTTCTTTTTCTTGAGAGTAATTCAATTAAATCCTTATGTTCATCAGAGT
>CAZUGM010000181.1:4190-4682 GCA_964619915.1 uncultured Fusobacteriaceae bacterium
CTTGAGAGCTATAAACTACTTCTGCTTCTCCTGTTTCTTCCATCTCCTCAATTTGAGTAAGGACATTATTCAGGTGATTTTTTTCCTTCAACCTGCCAAAAACTTCCTCTCTTTTTTGGATTAATTCATTTATTTTTTCTTCCACTATAGCTATGGATGCATTTTCAGAAAGAGCTTCTTTTTTTCTGACCATCTTAGCAATATACTGGTTGAAATGGGTTATAGATGGAATCTGTGAAATAGTAGCCTTTAAAAGTTCTACTTTTACTTTAAGATCATCTAAGGAATCGATCTCCCTGTATTTATCGTTGTGTCTTTGCCATGTTTTGATCCTAATATTTAATTTTTTAAATTATTTAGCTTAGTAGTTTGAGTTTCAAGAGTAATTTTATTTTCAGTTAAGGAATTAATATCGGTGGTGTACTGGGAAATGACATCTTTATCTTGATTAATGATTGATTGATACCAAGTATATTCTTGTAAAAGAGAGGA
>CAZUGM010000182.1:0-4659 GCA_964619915.1 uncultured Fusobacteriaceae bacterium
CTAATTTATTTTCTTAGAAAAAATTAATAGGTCTTCCGGTGTAGTTATCTTTATATTTTCATAACTTCCCAGGATAATCCCTACAGATCCCCCTGTTTTTTCCACCAAAGATGAATCATCCGTCCCTAAAAATCTCTGTTGTCTAGCCTCTTCATAACTCCTGTGTAGAATTTCTCCTCTAAATACCTGAGGAGTCTGGGCTGCAAAGAGCTGATCCCTTTTAGGGGTCTCCACTATCTCCCCTTTGGAATTAACTACCTTTATAGTGTCTTTTACAGGCACCCCTACAACTACCCCATCCAAATTGGTTTCCTCTATGAGCTTAGTATAAGAATCCTCTATATAGCTGTCCTCTATAAAGGGTCTTACTCCATCCTGAACTCCGATTATACTATTTTTAGGAATCTGCTTTAATGCATTGTAGATCGAATCCTGCCTTTCCTTTCCACCGCTAACCACATCTATCACCTTGGTTATTTTAAAGGCTTCACACACCTTCTTCACTTCGGAAATATACTCTTTATTGGTTACAACTACAATACCTTTTACCCTTTGGTTTTTTTGGATCACTTCCAGAGTTTTTATAAATATTGGTTTTCCTTCTACCTCTAAAAATTGCTTGGGGTAGTCGAGTCCCATCCTCTTTCCAACTCCTGCTGCTGCCACTATATAATAATAATCTATTTCAGTGTTACTACTGTGCATCCTAATCCACCTTCATTCATATTTGCATCTCTAAAACTGGCTACATATCTACACGTTCTAAGATATTCCTGGATCCCCTTCCTTAACTGTCCGGTACCTTTTCCATGAACTACCTGTATATCGGTATACCCATTCAATGTAGCTCTATCCATATAGTTTTCCAATTCATTGATCGCTTCATCTACCATCTGACCTCTCAGATCGATCTTGTAGGTAGCACTACTTCCCTTGTGGCTGTGCATCTTAGTGTATGTTTTTTTCTTCTCATCCTTCATTATTCCTATATCTTCCAATGAAACTACCATCTTTAGGATTCCTGCCTGTACCTGAGCCTGATCCTTATTCATAAATAGACGAAGGATAACTGCGTGCTGTTTCAAACTCTTCACAAAGACCTTGTCTCCTACTCCATAAGATATCTTTCTGACAACTTTTGGTTTCATCATTAATTTTCTCTTTTTCTCTTCTACCATTGAGTTTCTAAGCATATTCAAACTTTTTTGAACATCCTTTACCTCAGCTTTTTTATTGTCTTCCCTCTGGATCTTATCAACCAGAGCTTTGGCTTTGGCCTGCATATTCTTCATCATCTGTTCCGATTCTTTATATGCCTTTTCCAGTATCTCTTCTTTTTCTTTTTCCAGTGTCCTTACTTTTTCAGCATACTGGTCCTTTAGCTTTTCAGCTTCTGACTTTAACTGTTTTACCTCTTCATTGGCTTTTTCCAATTCATCCGACTGTTCCTTTATGTTGGTTATCATTCCCTCGACTTTTTTATCCTCATCACTGATGTAACTTTTTGCTTTTTCAATTACTTCAGGAAGAATCCCCAGTCTTTTGGCAATAGTAAGGGCATTACTTTCTCCCGGTATTCCCATAAGTAATCTATATGTAGGAGACAATGTCTCAGGGTCAAATTCCATAGATGCTGTTTCTATCCCCTCTTCATTATACCCATGGGCTTTTACCTCACTATAATGGGTAGAGATCATAGATTTACACTTTTTTTCCTTCAGATAATCTATCACTGCCATGGCAAATGCCGATCCCTCTATGGGATCTGTTCCCGAACCTAATTCATCCAACAATACTAAACTTGCCTTAGTAACTCCTACCAGGATAGTTTGAATATTTTTTAGATGTGCCGAAAAAGATGAAAGGTTTTGTTCTATACTCTGCTCATCTCCTATATCGGCATAGACACCACTAAAGTACCCTATATCCGTTTTATCACTGGCTGTAATAGGTATTCCGGATAATGTCATCACAGTCAATAATCCTGCTGTTTTTAAAGCCACTGTTTTACCACCGGTGTTCGGTCCTGTAATCAACAGACTGTTATAATTTTTTCCCAATTCAAAAGTTAAAGGTACGATCTCTCTGGGATTGATCAAGGGATGTCTGCCCTCTACAATGGAGATATATTCCCTCTGATTTAATTTAGGAATCACACACTTATTATCCAATCCATAACTGCACTTGGCATTTAGATAGTCTAAAACCAGCAGGGCTTCCCCTACTTCCATCAACCCATCTAAGTTCGCTCTCAGGTTGTCGGTAAGTCTCAACAGGATCTTTCTTATCTCCTCTCTCTCCCTTACCTCTAATTCTCTCATCTTGTTGTTCAATGAAACCACACTTATAGGCTCTATAAATACCGTCTGTCCGCTAGATGATCTGTCGTGCTCTATTCCTTTAATCTGACCTTTAAAATCTGTTTTTACAGGTATTACACTTCTGCCATCTCTTACTGTTACTATCTTTTCCTGGATAGCCTTGGCATATGACGGGTTTGAAATAAGATCATCAAATTTTCTCTTAATATTATTCTGGATTAAATTTTTACTATATCTGATATCTTTCAGGTCCAATGAGGCTGTATCTTTTATTTCTTTCTGGTTGTCTATAACTGCCTCGATGAGCTCCTCTATTCCTTTATATGTAGGGATATCTTTAAATCTCATGTACAGACCCCTGTATTTCCCCTCTAATTCTTCAAATTTAGTTTTTATCACTCTGAATACCCTTAAATTTCTAGCAGTATGATAGAGATCCTCTACATCTAAATAAGTTCCTATCAGACTGGTCTTCTTTAAATAGACCAATATATTTTTTATCTCCGACAGTTCAATACCACCGTCATATTTCAGCATATCCATAAAATCTTGTACATTCTCTAACTCTTTCTTTATACTATTTATATCTTTCATGGGAATAATATCTAATATTTTCCCCTTAGTTTCATCCAAAATAGCATATTCACTTATGTTTTCTTTTACTTTATCAAATTCCAATACACTTAAACTATGTTCATTCATTTCACTACCTCTTTATTATTCGACTTTTATCTATATTTATACATTCTATTATATCATAAGAGTTTTTTTTTTTACAGAAAACTATATCTTTATTGTAGAAAAAACCTTGCTTTTTTACTTGCTTTATGCTAAAATTTAAGCCGATGTTTTAATAAAGAGGAGGTGCAAAATAATGAAAAGATGTGAAATCACTGGTAAAGGTATGACTTTCGGACACAGTATCTCTCACGCTCATAACATGAACAAGAGAATATGGAAGCCAAACTTACAAACAGTTAAAATTGATATCAACGGTCAATTAACTAAAGTAAAAGTTTGTGTTAAAATGTTAAGATCTTTAAAAGCTGCAGATTCAGCTGAAGTTGCTAGAATTTTAAAGAAGAATGCTGCTACTTTAAGCCCTAGAATAAACAAGGCTTTAAGCAAGTAATAGCATAAAAAAAGACAGCCATTAAGGATCTGTCTTTTTTTATTTTTTGTAAATAAATATTTTGTATATTCCAGACTATCTTGATAAAATAAATTACCATTGAATAGTAGATGGGTAATTTATAGTAAGGAGGGACTCTATGAACTATATTATTCCGGCATTGTTATTTTCAGGAATTTCCATGTTTTTTAATGGTTATACGATTAGATATTTACACCTATCCAATCTGATCAGACGTTTTCATAACCATCCGGATAAAGATTGTAATATCCAAGCCCAGATTTCAAATTTTAGATTACGGGTAAAATATATTAAACGGATACAATTTTTTTCCGTATTTTCATTGTTTTTAGCTGCCCTTTCTATGTTTACTATTTTTTTTGAATATATTCAGATAGGATGGATTTTATTTACATTTTCTATTATCAGTTTTTTAATATCACTCATTATTTCTGCCATGGAAATCAAAATTTCTACAATAGCTTTAAAAATTTCATTAAAAGATGGAGGCGATCCAAGATGCAGTTAACACTTACAACCCCGGCATTGATCTTTTCTACTATTTCACTCCTGCTTTTAGCTTATACCAGCAGATTTCTGGCCTTGGCTAACCTCATTAGGTCACTGCATAGCCAAGCCTCTCAAGAAGTAAATAGAGTCGATATCCTCATGCCCCAGATAGAAAATTTAAAATTAAGGGTAAAAATCATAAAAAATATGCAATTAATAGGGATCTTCTCCTTGTTTTTCTGTGTTTTTTCCATGTTTTTGATATTCTTGCAGCAGATTATCTTAGCGGAATTTGTCTTTGCCGGGAGTCTGATCCTGCTGATGATATCACTTTTCCTTTCTGCCATGGAGATAAACATCTCGGTAAAAGCATTGAATATAGAGTTAAGCCAATGTATAGGAGACCAGTGTAAATTAATTAAATAAAAAAATCGAGGGAATCTCCTCGATTTTTATTTTTTATCTATTATTTTCATTATATCTTCAGCACTGATATTCTTCATACAATTAAAATGATCTTTAGGACATTTTTTATCTCCGTGCAATGAACATGGGGAACAAGGTTCATTTCCATAGACTAAAACTCCTAACTCATCGTACTCAAACATATTGGGGTCTGTTGGGCCGAATATCACATAGGACTTGGTCTTAACTCCCCGTCCGATATGAAATGGTCCCGAGTCATTGGTTCCCAAA
>CAZUGM010000183.1:0-4643 GCA_964619915.1 uncultured Fusobacteriaceae bacterium
AGAGAATCATTTCCTTAGCCGACTGACTTATTATTAATATTATTCCTGAAAATAAAAGCGAGGAAAATTTTGAGTCTTTAGGTAACCTAATCCTTGAAAGTAAAAATTTTGTTGTTAAAAATCTAAAGATAAAAAGTGAAAACGTAGATGAAGAGATGACGTATTTAGCAGTGGTGCCCAAATCTTATACTCCTGAAAAAAGCTATCCGGTAATTTATTTACTTCATGGATTGCGGGATAATGCCCATGACTGGATAGAAAAGGGAAGACTCTTGGAAAATTTTGAACTTTTATTGGAGAAAAAAGACATTGGAAAGATGATTGTTATCCTACCTAACTCGGGATTTTGCGGTGAATCCTGGTACAGTGATTTTAAAAAGGTAAAAAATAAAAACTATGAATCATATTTTATAGATGAATTGATTTTAGATGTTAAGAATAGATTTAATGTGGATAATGCCGGGATATCCGGGTTTTCCATGGGGGGATATGGTGCTTTTAAATTAGGTTTAAAGCATCTGGAGTTATTTAAGGTAATTGGTAGTTTTGCCGGAGCTGTCAGTCTGGTAAGGCTGACTATAAATAAAAGAATAACGAGGATAGTTAAGTTTATCTATCTTCCAGAATTTTTATTCAAAGATCAGGATAAGGAAAGGTTTATTAATATATTTGGATCCTGGGGAAAGGGAATTATTGCAGAAGATCCCTATACCCTTATAAAACAATTGGATACCACAAAACAACAGGGAAAACATTTTTACCTTTCAGTGGGTTCGGAAGATAAAGAGCCTTATTATATGGTCCACCAATGGGTAGACATGGTAGGGAGGATAAAAAGATTTAATCTTCCTTTTGAGGCTTATATCTATCAAGGGGAAACTCATACCTGGGATTATATAGCCAAGGATATAGGAAGATTTTTAAAGTATAGCTGGAAATATTTAAGATAGGATTTCATATGAAATCCTATTTTTTTTTATCTTTTAAATAACACATTTGTTGAAATGCAGGATTTAATATTGTATACTCCAAATATAGACACTAAAAATAGGAGGTGAATAAACTTTAAATGTCAAATATTTAAAGTTTAAACGACATGAAAAAATTATTGTTATTATTATCAGTTTTACTCTTCGTTATGTCTTGTGGAAAGAAAGAGGCTGAAGTTACAGCTGAAAAAACAGATCAAACTTTGACATTCTATGCAGGATTACAGGAAGATCATGCAGCGATGGTAGCGAAAGAATTTGAAAAAGAAACAGGAATTGAAACAAATTTCGTAAGAATGAGTAGTGGAGAAGTTTTAGCCAGATTAAAGGCAGAGAGAAATAACATGTCTGCATCTGTATGGTACGGAGGACCTTTAGATGCATTTGTAGCAGCAAAGGAAGCTGATTTAATCGAACCGTATATCTCACCTGAAGCGGCTAATATTAAAGAGGGATTAAAAGGTCCTGAAGGATATTGGACAGGGATTTATGTGGGGTATTTAGGATTTGTTGGGAACCAGCAAATGTTAGATGAAAAAGGGTTAGAAATGCCTACATCATGGGCAGACCTGTTAAAGCCTGAATATAAGGGAGAGATCGTAGTAGCTCATCCTGGATCATCGGGAACTGCTTATACAATGTTAGCAACTTTGGTTCAGCTTATGGGTGAAGATGAAGCTATGGAATATCTGAAAAAATTTAACGGACAGGTTAGACAGTATACTAAATCTGGTACCGCTCCAGGAAGAATGGCAGGACAGGGAGAAACAACGATTGGAATAACATTCCTACACGATGCCATAAAATATAAAAAAGAAGGATATAAAGATATCGTAATCTCTGCACCAGCTGAGGGAACAGGATACGAAATTGGCGGAGTAGCATTATTGAAAAACGGGCCGGATCAGGAAGCAGCTAAAAAATTTATCGACTGGGTATTGACTAAAAGAGTTCAAGAAATGGGGAAAACAGTGGGATCTTTCCAATTCTTAACTAATAAAGACGCAATGCCGCCAGAAGAAGCAGACCCAATAAAAGATACAAAATTAATTGAATATGATTTTGATTGGGCAGGGAAAAACAGAATAAGATTAGTGGAAAGATTTAGTACTGAAACAAGTACTACAGCCCCAACAAAATAATTAAGATACTTCCCTTAGTACTTTGACTAGGGGAAGTCTTTATATAAATGGAAATTGGAGGAACTTATGAATAATCTTAAATTAAAAATAAATCAAGAATTAAAACATATGAAAAAATTGACGAATGATCCCACATTATTTTTAACGATAATATTTTCATTGATGGTGGTATCGTTTTTTGTACTGGTGCCTCTTTATAATGTACTGAAGGAAAGTTTTACATTTAAAGATGCATTTAGTTTTGAAAATTATAAAAATGCTTTTGGAAGAAGCGGAAATGTAATGATAATTTTAAATACTTTAAAATTAGGTTTTATAACTGCAACATTGTCGTTGATTATTGGATTTTTCTTTGCGTATAGTACGTCCTATATGAAGATCAAAGGCAAAAAAATATTTGATTTTATAGCAATGCTGCCCATTATATCACCGCCCTTTGTTGTGGCATTATCAGCAATATTATTGTTTGGAAGACAGGGGCTTATTACCCGTGGTATTTTAGGAGTTAAAGACTTTGAGATCTATGGATTTCATGGACTAGTCCTGGTACAGGTGTTAAGTTTTTTCCCTATAGCATATTTAATGCTGGTTGGTTTATTGCAGGGGATTGATCCGTCTGTAGAGGAAGCCTCCAGGGATTTAGGAGCTTCTAAATTAAAAGTATTTACAAGTGTAACATTTCCATTGGTTATTCCAGGGATAGCAAATGCTTTTTTACTGGTTTTTATACAATCCATTGCAGATTTTGCCAATCCTGTAGTAATTGGTGGAAATTTTACAACAATTTCTGTCAAAATTTATCAGGAAGGTATAGGTAATTTTCAGTTGGGAATAGCTACTGCCCTTGCGATGATATTACTCTCCATGTCAATCTCAATGTTTGTAGTACAAAGATTTTATATAAATAAAAAATCTTATATAACGGTCACAGGAAAAGTTTCCAGAGCCAGGGATTTAGTAAAGGATAAAATTGTTACAATACCAGTATTTATAACACTAATATCTCTTACTGTCTTTGTAATATTGATGTATATCTTGATCCCTATAGGATCATTTGTAAAATTATGGGGAATCAATTATACTCCTACTATGGATCACTATAAGTATATCTTTGATTATGGGATGGATCCTATAATCCAGACTACTGTATTAGCAGTAATAGCTACTATAATAACAAGTATTTTCTCTATGATCCTTGCATTTTTAATTGTGAGGAAAACATTTATAGGAAAAACATTTATAGAGTTTACGACGATTATGGCTCTGGCTATACCCGGGACAATCATAGGTCTGGGATATGTGATCAGTTATAATATCACCTATAAGATACCATTTACAGATATAACACTGATCCCGCCCCTTACAGGAACGGCACTTATCATTGTTGTAGCCTTTATTATCAGAAGTTTACCTGTAGGAGTTAGAAGCGGGATGAGTTCCCTCCAGCAGATTGATCCTTCCATCGAAGAAGCGGCAAGTATATTAGGAGCTTCAAGCAGTAAAGTTTTTTCAAGTGTGACTATCCCTATGATAAAGGAAGCATTTTTCAGCGGATTGATCTATTCATTTGCAAGAAGTATGACCTTGGTTAGTACGATTATATTTTTGATATCGGCCAAGTGGAAATTGTTGACTCCGACAGTAATGGATAATATAGACACTGGAAGGATAGGAATAGCATCGGCTTATTGTACAATATTGATTATAATAGTATCGACAGTAATGGTAACTATGAAGATTTTTATCTCAAAAATGGGAGTAAAAAAATAAAGTAAGTCAGGAGAGTATTTTAATGAAAGAATCTAAAAGAGTAGAGATAAAGAATTTAACGAAAACATTTATATCGGGAAAGAATAAAGTGAAAGCAGTCAATGATATCAATTTAACTGTAGAACCTGGGGAATTTATATGTCTTTTGGGGCCTTCTGGATGCGGAAAAACGACCATGCTCAGGATGTTGGCAGGATTTGAAATTCCAACTTCCGGGAGTATATTCATAGGAGATAAGGATGTGGCAAATCTGACTCCGGATAAGAGAGATACCGCCATGGTATTTCAAAACTATGCATTATTTCCTCATATGAATGTATACGACAATATTGCATATGGGCTTAAAATACAAAAAAAATCTAAGCAGGAGATAGATGAAAGAGTTAATAACATTTTAAAGTTAATGAAAATGGAAGACTTTGCTGAAAGAACACCTTCACAGATGTCTGGGGGACAGCAGCAGAGAGTATCCCTGGCAAGGGCCTTGATTATGAATTCCGGAGTATTGTTATTTGACGAACCATTGTCAAATTTAGATGCTAAATTAAGACTGCATATGAGAGATGAAATCAGAAAACTTCAGCAGGATGTAGGGATAACTTCAATCTATGTAACCCATGATCAGGCAGAAGCCATGTCGCTATCTGATAAGGTAGTAATAATGAAGGACGGAGAGATCATGCAGGTAGGATCGCCAATAGAGATATATCAAAAACCAAACAGTGAATTTATAGCTAAGTTT
>CAZUGM010000184.1:0-4642 GCA_964619915.1 uncultured Fusobacteriaceae bacterium
ACCAGGTCAAGATTCAGCTGTTCTATGTCATTGTTTAAGTTTTTTAAACGCATCTTTGAATATTTGTAGTCCAGTCTGGAAGATTGGCCTGTATTAAATCCTCTTTCCAGCTTAACTGCATCTGCTTCCAAACTTGGGAGGAGTCCTTTTTTTAATTTCAATTCCAGCCTTGTATCCATAAGACTTTTATATGTATCTATAAGTGACAGAATCTCATCTTCCATCCGCTGATCTTCAAAATTTAATCTTATCACTTCATCGATGGTAAACAGGTTTCTATTATATTTCCTGTCCCCGTAAAAGATATCCTTTAAATTTTTTTCTAAACCAACCAACTGCTTATTTTCACCATTGTACTCTTCATCATATTCCCCTTCATATTTAAAAAAATCATATGAAGCAGACACCAGTCCACTGGATCTTTCTCCCTTCATGTCATCTGTAAATTTCCCGCTTCCTTTCAGGTCTATACCGTCTCTGTCTATTCGTTCTATCTTTTTATTATCTATGGACAGCTGTTTTTTCTCCAAGGCACGGTATTGTGCAGAATAACCATTTTGTTCCAGCTGTACCACAAGGTCATCCAAGGTCATAGAATAGGCTTGAGAAGATATGAGTAATGCTGTAACAAGTAAACCTAGTTTTTTCAATTTATTTTCCTCCTTTTATAAAAAAGCAACGTGATGTTGCATCTGGATTTTATACTTCCCAGATAAAAAAAGCTACCTACTAATTCAGCAGATAGCTTTTTTTTGGTTATTAAAATATACAGTAGTTTTGTGAAAATCCTGTGAAAATCCATAAAAAAGATATAACGGATTAACTTATTTCTTCAGCAAATATATTGTCTACAATCTTTAATCCATCTATGGCAGCACTGGTTATACCGCCGGCATACCCTGCTCCTTCACCTATCGGGTATAACCCCTTTGTACTGATGGATTCCCCTGCCTCATTCCTGGTAATCTTGACAGGTGCCGAAGTCCTTGTCTCAGGCCCTATTAAAAGAGCTTCATTGGATACAAAGTTAGACATCTTTTTCCACTGGTGGAAGGCTGACTTCATATTTTTCTTTATTACATCGGGGAAAAAATCATTTAAATTTTCAGATTTCATCCTCATAGGATAACTACTTTTAGGGAGAGATGTAGATTTTTTATCCTTTATAAAGTCCACGACTCTCTGTGCTACTCCTCCATAATTCCCCACAGAGTTATACGCATCTCTTTCTAATTTTTCCTGGTATTCCATACCACTGAAGAGGTGATCACCAAATTCATTGGCCTTGATACCTACTGCGATAGCGGAGTTACTGAATTCACCATCCCTTTTGGAATAACTCATTCCATTGACCAGACTTGTATTTTTTTCAGAGGCAGCATTTACGATAACTCCTCCAGGGCACATACAGAATGAAAAGACCCCTCTGCTCTCTGCCTTGTTGTTATATGTCATACTATATGTGGCAGCTTCCAGGTTTTCATGACCGGCAAATTTTCCATACTGCATCTTATCTATAACTGCTCTAGGATGTTCTATCCTCGTTCCCATGGCAAATGGTTTATTTTCCATGAATACGCCATTTTTATAAAGCATCCTATAGGTATCCCTGGCACTGTGACCTATGGCTAAAATAAGATGCTCCAACTCTATTTTATCTTTTTTTCCATGAGATACTGTATCTACCCCTATTACCTTATTGTCCTTTATGATGACATTTTCAACTAAGGTATCGAAATAGAATGTTCCTCCCATCTGTATTATTTTAGATCTCAGGTTTTTTGTTACAACCTTCAGGATATCGGTACCTATATGAGGCTTGTAGTCCCACATAATTTCTTTTTGGGCTCCCAACCCCACCAAAGTTTCAAATACGTGGGTGATATACTCACTCTTTACACGGGTATTTAATTTACCGTCGGAATAAGTTCCTGCTCCTCCCTCACCAAACTGGATATTAGAGTTTATATCCAGGTCATCATTTGTGTAGAAGTTGTCTATAGATCTATCCCTTTCATCTACTTTTTTCCCACGTTCAAATATAATGGGCTTATACCCGTGTTCACATAACCGGAGGGCTGCAAATAATCCGGCAGGCCCGCTGCCTATTACTCCTATACGTCCCTCTAAATTCTTAGATTTTCTGGGTTTTACCTGGAGGGCCTTTGGTTTAACGAGCCATTTATGTCCCTCTAAGTTGATATCTTTTTTGAAAGTTAACTCCAAGTTATATAAAAACTTTATCTGGGTCTTTTTTCTGGAATCGATGGACCGCTTTATATACTCTATATGGACAACGTTGGATATATCTATCCCTTTTTTTATAAGTTCATTCTTTATGGCATGATCCTGATTTTTTTCTATTGGAATCATTATGTTATTAATAACAGCTTTCATCTTTCACCTCGTTAGTTAATTAATTTTACATACCATTATATCACACTTAAAATAGAATCAATATCTAAAAGATTCAGCTTTATTTATATTAAATATATAGGTGAAGAAAAAAAGGCCCGTAATCTTAAGTGGGCCTTTTAGAGTGAGATACTCCAAATAACATGGCTCTGTATCGTGAGATTAGAAATTTAAATAGACTCACTTTCTCCTGTTAATAACTAAATCTGAAACTAACATCTTAGAATTTAGACCTGCATGGATAACTTCCTCAGCTACATCTTCAGCATTCATAAATGTTAAAAAATCATATCCTGAATCGATGTCATTCCAGAATGGAGTATTCATCCCCCCTGGATAAAGTATGATGATCTCGATATTCCCGTCCTGTACTTCTTCTCTTACCGATTCCAGAAACCCCTTTGCACCCCATTTAGAAGCACAGTATATAGTTTCATTTTTCTTCCCTTTCTGTGCAGCAGTGGATAAGATATTGATAATTCTACACTTTTTTTTCAGGCTTTTCATGTGTGTTATAGCCCTAGAAGTCATATTGATCAGACCAACGAGGTTGGAGTTTAGGATGGAACTTATTTCATACTCTGTGAGTTTTTCTACATTTCCAAAGAATCCCTTTCCTGCATTGTTATACAGATGTTCTATCTCAATATTGTCTGTTTTTAGATCTAAAAAAAATTTATCTACTTCAGACAGATCAGAGATATCAATTTTAACTCCTATAATTTTTACTTCCTGAGAAATATTCTTTAATTCTTTGATTGAATTATTCAGTTTTTTTTCATCTCTCCCCATTATTATAACGTTTTTGCCCATCTTTACCATTTTCTTTGCCATTTCGTAACCCAGCCCTGAACTTCCCCCTGTTATCAATGAATATATCATCGGTTCACCATCCTTTTTTATGTCGATCTAACATTTTAAATTTTTTTATCCTGATTGACAGTTATGACTACATTTCTTTCATAAACTTCCTCCTAATTACTTTAAACGAAAAAACCTCAATATCTACTTACTTCTTTTTTTAACTCTTTCCTCCATTTTGCATGTTCTGATAGCTTAACATCCATTATATAAGTTCATAAATGATATACGTGATTTTTTAGAAGATCAGAATAATTTTGAATAAAAAAAATTTAAAGGCCCATAAAAATTGTGGGCCTTCTTGGTTGATATCTTCCCTTGAAACTGTTATCATAGAAGGATAAAAAATATAGGATACAGGGGATAAAATAAAGGATTTTTTCTTAAATTACAGAATAATATAAAAATTATAATATTTTAGGAGGGATCATATGAAAATCTATATTTTATTGATGTCACTATTATTTACCGCTTGTGTTTCCAATAACCCCAGGACAGAGACCAATAAAAGTTTAGAGGTTATAGTAAGGGAACAGGGGATAGAATTTAAGAAACTACAGGAAGAAAATAAAAACTTAAGAAAAGATGTGGAAAATTTAAATAAAAGGATCCAAAAGGTTGAGGATTTTTATGAGTTAAATTAAGGAGGAACAATGAAAAAAACTTTTATTATAGGATTTATACTTTTGGGCATTGCAGCCAATGGAGATATGGGAACAGATGTTAAAGAGAATCAACTTATCTTGGATAATATTAAAGCAGAAAATACCCATCTCAGAGAAGAGGTAAAGAGGTTAAGTCAAATCCTAGATAAATTAGAAATAAATTTAGCCAAGGAAGTAAAATTTGAAGATCTGGGGGTAGAGATAAGAAGGGACATAGAAAGTTTTACTTTAAAGATAGCCAGTGAAGATCTCAGTCAGGGAGAATACAGTAAGATTTTAGATAATTTTATAGAGATAATTAATTATGATTCTGAAGACCCTATTATTTTTCATGGGAATAGGGTAAATATAGAATTTTTAAGTTCTTATTTTACTGCCAAAATGGTCGATCCTTCCAGAATAACCTCAGAAATTAGTGGTCTAACCTCCGATAAAGAAGGGGCTAATATAGTTGAAACAAAAATAATATTGAAAAAAAAAGAGAACTAAATTCTCTTTTTTTTTATTGTTTTTATGGGCATAGAGGCCTGTTAAATGGAGAAAAAAATAAAAAAAATAAAAAAATAAAAAGAAAAATAAAAAAAGTAAGTATAGTAAGTTAGGAGTCATTAAATATAGGAGGTAATAGTTATGAAGAAAATATTAGAGCTTGATGAAGAAAAGTTAATTGTTCGTGAGAATATTGCCAAAGTGTTCCCAAA
>CAZUGM010000185.1:0-743 GCA_964619915.1 uncultured Fusobacteriaceae bacterium
GCCGAAGGTCGCGTATTTGGCGCAACGGATCGTCGTGCCGCCGGCCACTCCGGTCATATAGTGGAAGCTTCCTCTTTATTTTTTTTAAAAAAATCAAATAATCCCATTCTAAATCCTCCTACTAATATAAATCTTCCTCAGCACGATAATTATACTATATCTTTACTATTTTTTAAAGATCAAAAAGTTTTAAACTTTACTCATAAAGACGTAATATCTAACCATTTATTCAGTACTTAAACTAAAAGATCAGAAGCCAAATTTTCACTTATTTTTTTTCCCCTTAAAAGTTCCACTAATTTCAATGCAAATGGTATAGCGGTTCCAGGCCCTCTAGATGTTATAAAATTTCCATCTCTTACCACGTCTAAATCATCTCTGTAAGCAGCTCCAAACAGCTGGGATTCCACACCTGGATAGCAGGTAGCCTGCCTGTCCTCTAAAAATCCCATCTTTCCAATTACAAGGGGAGCAGCACAGATGGCACCTATATATTTATTCTCCAGATCAAAATCTATAATCTGCTTCTTTAATATCTCCGATGAATCTAAATTTAACGTTCCCGGCATCCCCCCCGGCAAGATCATCATATCATATTTTTTATGACCTAGATCCTCAATTAAAGTGTCAGCTGTTACCGTTATACTGTGAGCCCCTGCCACCTGTATTTTCCCTCCTACAGCGACTAAACTCACTTCAATCTCTGCTCTTCTTAAAATATCAGCTGTAGCCAGTGCCTCTAT
>CAZUGM010000185.1:753-4632 GCA_964619915.1 uncultured Fusobacteriaceae bacterium
AATCCTTCGGCTAAATATAATGCTACCTTTTTCATCTTAACCTCCTATACCCTGCACAACCATAGTTACGCCACTAATAATAGTTTTTATTCCAACAGCCATTATAAATAACTGCATCACCCTGGACAACACAAATAAAACCAATTTTCCAAATATTTTTTCTATAATATCTGCCACAGAAAACATAAGATGGATAATCACAAATACCACAACACAAGAAAGGGTACTGGAAATTATACCCGCCTCCTGCCTTATCAGAAGTACCCCTGCCAGTGAACCTGGACCAACCAGCATGGGAAAAGCCATGGGAATTATCCCCTGTTTTATCTCCTCTTCCTCTGTTAATTCCTCCTGGGGTTCATCTTTCTTCTTATTTTTCTTTTCATTTTCTTTGGAAACAGTAGATTCTTCAGAGCTACAATAACTAAGATTATTCCTCCTGCTATCCTGACTTCTTTCATCTCTACCCTGAAAAAATTCTGCATCATAAATGATCCTACAAGGGCAAATATCGCCATTATAGCAAAACCTGTAATGACTATCACTTTAAATAACTTTTTTCTGGTAATTTTTCCCATATCCTCTGTCAATCCTATAAACAAAGGCACATTTCCAAATGGGTTCAATATGGCAATCATTGTCATGGCATTGATAAATATCTGAATGACATAATCCATTTATTTCACTCTCCTAGTATTTTATATTCGAATAAATTTATCATATTCCTTGATTTTTTTCAATCTTATTTTCGATTGTTTTTTGACCAAAAAAAAGACTTTAGTCCTATTTATTTATATCACTTTACGTTTATAATTCCTATGTCAAATCGACATGGAAACAACTTAAGGAGGAACATGGAATGATATTAGCGAGTGATTTTAAAGGATGGAAAAAAGGTGAATATTTATGGTTAGGGATATCGTTGTTAACGACGGTCTCAGCCTCGATATATTTAAAGGCAGGGATTGTATCCATTGTAGCCATGATAATTAATATAATCTGCGTAGTATTGTTGGCCAAGGGAAAAGTTTCAAACTTTATATTCTCTATAATAGGAAGTATCTTATACGGATATATAACTTACTCCAACGCTATATACGGTGATGCTATTATGAGAATTGTCTATAATATACCTATGGGAATATTTGGTTATATTTCATGGAAAAAAAATAAGGTCAAGGCAGATGCTGATGTAGAGTTTAGGATATTGACACCTAAACAGAGGTTCCTAGGCGGAATCGGAGTAATAATTGCCGTAGGTATACTTGCCGGTATTTTACACTTAATCCATGGAAATAATGTTATTTTAGATGCAGCAACAACAATATTGGGGATCATTGCATTATTTTTAATGTCAAAAAGATATACAGAAAACTGGTATCTCTGGATCCTGGTAAATGCTATCTCTGTAATATTATGGCTGAGAGTAGGAAATATAAGTCCTGAAACAGTTGCAACATTATTGATGTGGGTTGTATTTTTATTAAACTCTATTTTTGGAACTATTAATTGGAAAAAGCAATGCAGATCAAAAGAAAAATCGGTTCTAAATTATGTATAAATTATGATTTTATCCGAGAGGAGAGCTAAAGTGTGCTCTCCTTTTTTTTATTCCTATTAAAAGTTTTATAATTTTAGTATAGTATATAGTTTTTTTTTATCCCCCTTGTCAAGGTTAAGATCTATCTGATAAAACAGTGTCATTCTTTACTGGAAGAGATTGACAAGTGCACTTAAAATGTGTTAAAAATTAATTAGCACACTAGAACGATGAGTGCTAAAAATTTTTAGGAGGATTTACTATGCATAAAGAAACATTAAATTTTCAGACTGAAACTAAAGAACTGTTAAACCTAATGATCCATTCTATCTACACACATAAAGAAATATTTTTAAGAGAATTAATCTCCAATGCCAGTGATGCCCTGGACAAACTAAAATTTAAAGCTCTTACGGAGCCAAATATATTAAAAGATAACAATGAATTTAAGATAGAGATATTTGTAAATAAAGAAAAAAATACCATTACTATCAAAGATAACGGTATCGGAATGACCCATGACGAGGTTATCTCAAACATCGGTACCATTGCAAAATCAGGGTCCCGTGCATTTACAGAGGCTCTCAAAGAAGCCAAAAATAACAAAGATGATCTCTCTATCATCGGACAATTCGGAGTAGGATTTTACTCATCATTTATGGTAGCCAACAAGATAACCCTTAAGACTAAAAGTCCCGATTCCGAGACAGGAGTTAAATGGGTATCCACAGGGGAAGGAAGCTTCACCATAGAGGATACTAAAAAATCTGACAGAGGAACAGAAATAATCCTTCACCTGAGAGAGGAGGAGAATAAAGAGGATTCCAATGCAGAATATTTGGAGGAGTATAAGATCAAGGAATTGATTCAAAAATATTCCGACTATGTAAGGTATCCTATCCTGCTTGAGGTGACTAAAACTGTTGAAGATGAAGAAACCAAGGAAAAAACAGAAACAGTGGAACAGGAAAAGATAAATTCCCAGACTCCTCTATGGAAAAAATCTAAAACTGATATCACAGAAGAGGAATACAATGAATTTTACCAAGGGAAATTCCACGACTGGACAAATCCATTAAAAACTATCCATTTTAAGGTAGAGGGAAATTTAGATTATTCAGCGCTGCTGTATATTCCGTCTAAAACTCCTATGGATTTTTATTCCAAAGAGTTTGAAAAAGGGTTGCAGTTATACAGTAAAAATGTCTTTATCATGGAAAAATGCAAGGAATTGATCCCTGATCACTTCAGATTTATCAAGGGACTGGTAGATTCACCGGACCTTTCTCTGAATATATCCCGTGAGATCCTGCAGCAGAACAGGCAGTTAGGAATAATCGCTAAAAATCTGGAGAAAAAGATCCAGAGGGAACTGGAGAAGATGTTAAAAACTGACAGAGATGAATATATCAAATTCTGGAATGAATTCGGAATAAATATCAAGGGTGGAATCTATGAAAACTTTGGAAGATATAAGGATACATTAAAAAATCTTTTGATCTTTAATACTACAAAGGATGAAAATATGACTACTCTGACAGAATATAAGGAGAGAATGCCTGAAGATCAGAAACATATCTACTATGTTTCCGGGGATAACATCAAAAGTCTGGAAAAAATGCCTCAATTAGAGGGAATTAAGGCCAAAGGATGGGAAGTTTTATACTTTACCGATAAGATAGATGAATTTGCCATCAAATCTTTGGGAAGTTTTGAAGACATTACATTTAAATCTATCCACGAAGCCAACGAAGAACTTTCCAGTGATGACGACAAGAAGATGTTGGATGAGGTAGAAAAAGATAACTCCGACTTATTTACTAAGATTAAGGAAGCTTTAGGAGATAAAGTTTCAAAGGTCAGACCTACTACAAGACTTAAATCTAGTGCTGTCTGCCTTGTGAGCGGTACAGACGGTATCTCATTTGAGATGGAAAAATTAATGGCTGAGATGCCTGGGGAAAACCCTATGGGAGCTGTCAAAGCAGAGAGAATCTTAGAGATAAATTCCAACCATGAATTATTTAAGGCCCTGATTAAGGTCAATGAGGTACACCCAGAAAACTTGAAGAAGTATGCAGAGGTACTGTATTCTCAGGCTTTACTTATAGAGGGATTCCAATTGGAAGATCCTATAGAATTTGCCAACAATATGACAGACCTGTTGATAAAAGCATCTAAAAACTAAAATCAGCGTGACGTTGCCATCCAGATAGGCATAATCTATGATTTTATAATTTTTTAACGATAATATTTGAACCATCAAAAAAGCTGGAGAGAACAGTATGTTCTCTCCAGCTTTTTTTATAAATAATCTTATTTTCTAGCTTGCTTTAACT
>CAZUGM010000186.1:0-577 GCA_964619915.1 uncultured Fusobacteriaceae bacterium
GAGCCGACAAATCATTTGGATGTAGATGCTAAGGATGAGTTAAAAAAAGCCATAAAAGAATTTAAGGGAACTGTGTTTATAGTAAGTCATGAACCTGAATTTTATATGGATATAGTAACAGATGTATGGAACGTCGAGGACTGGACAACAAAAATTATATAAATTTTATTTATCAGATATAAAATGATGAAATAAAAAAGGAAATCCAATTGGATTTCCTTTTTTTAATCTAGGGAATTATAAAACCTAAATTATCTTTGTCTGGATGCAACGTCACATTGCTTTTTTACTTTTTATCTTTCATGGCTATTTTTAAGCAAAGAGCGAATCCACCCCAAAGAAGGGTTGCGCTGCAAATAGAAACGATGATGGCACTACTATTCATATAAATTACCTCCTAATTATTGTTTAAATAATGATTTTGTTATTCTAATTCTAACTCAAGTTCACTGTTGATAGGTTCGTTGTATATTTTGTCCTCAAATTCCTGAGAACCTTTTTTCTTTGCCAGCATAAATGCCCCAACTGTCATAATCATCATAACACCCAGGCCATAAACTCCCAATGCAGTTAAAGA
>CAZUGM010000186.1:664-4567 GCA_964619915.1 uncultured Fusobacteriaceae bacterium
GCAAATTCACCTTTCACTTTAAGTACTAACATAATAACTAAAATAAATGAAGTTCCTTTAATTGCCCAAACCCACCATTTTCCAACTGTGAAATCAGATAGTTCATTGACGTAGATTCTAACACTCTCAAGGTTGAAAATCCAACCTAAGATAACTAATTCTAAGATCCCTGCAATAACTATTCCGTATTGGTTGGTAGCGTAGTCTACGATATCCAATACGTATAATCCACCTTTAGTGGCAACTATTAGTGATAAAGCTCCAGCAGCAAGTGTAAATCTGTTTAAAGCTTGAACTCTATTCATTTTAAACTTATCAGAGATAGCGGCTACTACTGATTCCATGATAGACATAGAAGAAGATAATCCTGCAAAGATAAGGGTGATAAAGAATACAGCACCAATTAATCCATTCATTCCTGGTAACTGATTGATAGCTTCCGGGAATACTATAAATGCTAATCCTACACCGGCAGTTGAAACTTCAGCTACACTGACACCTTGGGCTTGAGCCATAAAACCTAAGATAGAGAATACTCCGATACCGGAGATTAAACTAAAACTACAGTTTCCTAAGCCGGTCATGAATGCATTGTTAACAATATCTGATTTTCTAGGCAGGTAACTTGCATAAGCAATGATAATAGAAAAACAAATACTAAGAGAATAAAAGATCTGTCCATATGCAGCTAACCATACCTTTGGGTCGGTTAATTTAGAAAAATCAGGGGTAAAGAAATAATTTAATCCAGCTGTAGCACCTGGTAATGTAACTCCTCTAACAACGATAATTAATAATGAAACAACTAAAAGCGGCATAAAGATCTTGTTTGCTTTTTCTAATCCATTTTTTACACCTAATCTAAGAACACCATAGTTAATTGCCCACACTACTAATACTGGACCTGTAACTTTAAGGTTTAATCCACCTAAATTCATAGGAGAATCAGTTAATTGTAAATAGTCACCGAATAAAAATGCCTTTGTATCTATACCCCATGCACCTGTAAAAGCGAAGTAAAGGTAACTGAACGACCATCCGATAATAACCACATAGTATGTAGCTATAAAGAATGAAATAAATGTTTGAAACCACCCGAGGGCTTCATATTTTCTGTTTAATTTTGCAAATACTCCAGGAACACTAGAACGAATCCTGTGTCCCATAGCAAATTCTAAAATTAATATTGGGATACCTGCTGTAAACAGTGCAATTAAATAAGGGATTAAAAACGCTCCTCCACCATTACTTGCAGCTACATATGGAAATCTCCAGATATTACCTAATCCAATTGCTGAACCTATAGCGGCTAAGATAAACCCTGAACGAGAACCCCACTGGCCTCTACTTTCTTCTTTACTCATAAATATCACATCCTTAATTTTTTTTGTAATAAAATAAAATTTTACTAAATTATCGTTATATTATATACTATTTTTTTAATATGTCAATACTATTTTTTCAAAAAACCTAAAAAAAGTGTGTATTTATTAGTATGAAAGTATATTATTTTATCCTTGTGGTAATGGTATACAAAAAAGAATCGGGTAGGGAGAGTGAATAGTGTTATGAAAGTAAAATAGGATTAAAAAAAATAAGCAAATAAAAAACCTGTAAAATTTGAAACTAGTATCTAATTTACAGGTTTTTATATTCTTAGTTTGATTTTATTTATTTTCTTATTGGTGTGTTTGTCCTAATTGTTTTATTCATCAGAGTCTAACTCAAGGTGATTACCAATAGGGTCGTGATAGATATTATTTTCGAATTCCTTAGATGCTTTTCTCTTTGTCATAATAAATGACCCGATTATAATGGCGGTCATAACGCCTAAACCATAAACTCCCAATGCAGTCCAAGGATAACCTTCGTATGGAGTGGTAATTTCACCTTTAATTTTGAGTATTAAGATAATAACTAAAATAAATGATGTCCCTTTGATTGCCCAAATCCACCATCTTCCAACTCTGAAATCAGATAGTTCGTTGACGTAAGTTCTCACGCTTTCAAGGTGGAAGAACCAGCCTAAGATAACTAATTCTAAGATCCCTGCAATAACTATTCCATATTGATTGGTAGCATAGTCTACGATATCTAATACATATAATCCGCCGTTAGTCGCAAACAGCAATGATAAAAGCCCGGAAGTAAGTGTGAATCTGTTTAAAGCCTGTACCCTGGTCAAATTAAATTTATCTGATATGGCTGCTACTACTGCTTCCATAATAGACATGGATGATGATAATCCGGCAAAAATAAGTGTAGAAAAGAAAACTGCACCAATCAACCCATTCATCCCCGGTAACTGGTTTATAGCTTCCGGAAATACGATAAAGGCTAATCCCACACCGGCAGTGGAAACTTCGGCTACGCTGACACCCTGAGTATGAGCCATGAATCCTAGGATAGAGAACACACCTATACCGGAGATCAAGCTGAAACTACAGTTTCCTAGTCCGGTCATAAAGGCGTTGTTGACAATATCTGATTTTTTAGGCAGGTAACTTGCGTAGGCATACATGATAGCAAAACAAATGCTGAGGGAGAAAAAGATCTGTCCGTATGCTGCTAACCATACTTTTGGGTCGGTTAATTTAGAAAAATCAGGGCTGAAGAAATAATCGAGCCCATCCATAGCACCGGGGAGGGTAACTCCTCTGATCACGATAACTAATAATGCTATAACTAAAAGGGGCATAAATATCTCATTTGCTTTTTCCAATCCGTTTTTTACACCTAACCTGAGAACGGTGTAGTTAATTCCCCACACTAATAATAGTGGTATTACAATTTTTGTGTTTAGTCCTCCTAAATTCATAGGAGAATCTGTCAATTTTAAATAGTCTCCGAATAAAAATGCTTTTGGATCTGCTCCCCATGCTCCTGTAAAAGCAAAGAAGAGGTAACTGAATGACCAGGCGATAATAATAACATAGTATGTGGCTATAGAAAATGAAATAAGTGTCTGAAACCATCCGATAACTTCGAATTTTTTATTCAATTTTCCAAAAACTCCAGGAGCGCTGGAACGTATCTTGTGTCCCATGGCGAACTCTAAGATCAGTAATGGGATTCCTGCTGTAAAGAGTGCGATCAGGTAAGGTATTAAAAATGCTCCCCCACCATTATTTGTAGCTACATATGGGAATCTACAGATATTTACTAATCCGATTGCAGAACCTATGGCGGCTAAAATAAATCCTGTACGGGATCCCCACTCACCTCTGTTTTCTTCGTTACTCATAAATATCACATCCTTTTTTAATATACGATATAATAGAAGTTCTCATACCAATAATTTTTTTCTGATTTTTATTATACCAAGTTATACAATACAGGTTTAAAAATTCCTTTTGAGGAGAGAGAAAAAGGTGGGGGGAGTTCAGTGAAATTTTAAAAAAAATCTGAACTTTTAACTTTTATTTTTAGTATAGAAAAAGCCTGTAAACCAGGCACTCAAAAGTGTCCGAGTTTACAGGCTTCGTTTTATCCTGATTCTTTTCTATTTGTTTTTATTTGTTTTCGTCTCTCATTGCTATTCTTAAACAAGTAGCGAATCCGCCCCAAAGAAGTGACATGCTGCAAACAGCAACGATAATAGCTCCAGTACTCATATAAATACCTCCTAATTATTATTTAAATAATGTTTTTATTAGTCTAAATCCAAATCTAACTCAAGTTCGTTGTTCATAGGTTCAGTGTATATTTTGTCTTCAAATTCCTGAGAACCTTTTCTCTTTGCCAAAATAAATGATCCGGCTGTTATGATGATCATAACACCTAAACCGTATACTCCCAATGCAGTCCAAGAATAACCTTCGTATGGGCTGGCAATTTCACCTTTTATCTTAAGTGCTAAGATAATTACTAGAAGGACAGAAGTTCCTTTGATAGCTCCAAGCC
>CAZUGM010000187.1:0-4540 GCA_964619915.1 uncultured Fusobacteriaceae bacterium
CTTCAACCGTACAGATGACAGATGCCGTAATTGCACGTCTAAAGTAGAAAGCCATTACCGAGGAGATAAAAAAATATTCCTGTATGGGGGTAGGCACCATGGCACCCCCGACCCTCGATATCCCATTTAAGGTTTATATTTTGAGCAGATAAATACCCCTCTCGAATAGATACAACTCCCTGAGAGATATCCGGCTTTAAATGGGTTGCAAAAAAGCACTTTATCCTATCCTTATATTTTTCAAAAGACTTACTCTTTATGACGTGTTTAGCTCCTCCTACCCCTTCCTCTCCAGGCTGGAAGATGAACAGAAGGGATTTTTTCAGATTCATACCTTTTTTTATCCTTTCATCCAGACGGAAGATCGTTTCAAGAAGAGCTGATGCGTGTCCCGAATGACCGCAGGCATGGGAAAAACCTGGATTTAAAGAGGGGGAGATATGGTTTGAACTATCTGCCAGTGGGAGGGCATCTATATCGGCTCTAAAAGCTGTTATCTCAGGGTCCTTCCCTGGAAAATAAACCAAAGTCCCTGTTTCTACTGAAATATCATAGGGGATCCCTCTTTCACTCAATTTGTTTCTTATAAATTCTGCAGTTTCATACTCCTTTAAACCCATTTCAGGGATAGAGTGCAGCACCTTATCTATCTCACATAATCTACTCAATCTACATTCCTCCTCAATATTTCATCTAACAAATTTTAAATCCTGGTTAAATGTTCGCCATAATGTATATACGTCACAATCTATCAAAAGTCAAATTTTATAGGGTTATACACTGAGAACTCTTAAAAAAATAGAAAGAGATTGAAGTTTTAGTTATTGATAAAATAGTTAATAGAAGGAAAATTTTAATAAAATTTGTATCTATAATAAAATGAAAATTAAAAAAGGGGGAACTTATGAAATATCTTATATTAGGAAATGGAATTGCAGGGATCTCAGCTGCGATCTCTGCCAGAGAACACGATGAGACAGGGGAAATAAATGTTGTAACTAAGTCACCTATGCCGTTTTATTACAGGATAAGGCTTATTGAATATCTTGCAAAAAAAACTCCTATAGAAAAATTGATAGCTTATGGAGAGGCTTACTACGATGATAAGGAGATAAAGGTGACTTTAAATAAGGAAGCTGTGAGGATAGACAGTGAAAATAAAAAAGTAGAGTTTTCAGATGGAAGTGTGATGAGCTATGACAGGCTGCTCCTAGCCACAGGAGCTAGGCCCCGTTACCCGAATATAGAAGGAATGGATAAGAAGGGGATTCTTAAATTCCGGGGAGCCGGTGATTCGGATGAGATAATAAAGCATGTAGAGATATGTGATCGTGTTGTGGTATTAGGAGGAGGCATTTTAGGGATAGAAGCTGCTAATGCACTGGTAAATTCAGGAAGAGATGTTACTGTGGTAGAATCTTCTGACAGACTTCTGCATAGGCAGTTAGACAGGGAAGGGTCTGAAATATTACAGAAGACATTAGAGGAGAAAAAGATAAAATTTATATTGGGGAAAACCATTAAAAGAGTTTTAGGTGGAAAGAGTGTAGAGGGAATAGAGTTTGAGGATGGGACTGTTTTCGATACAGGGTGCATCGTTCTTTCAGCGGGGATTATCCCGAGACTGGAGTTGTGTGAAAGTGCAGGGATTGCCTTCAATAGGGGGATTATCGTGGACGAACATATGGAAACTAATATAAATGGAATCTTTGCTGCTGGGGATGGAGCAGAATACAAAGGAACCCTCTATGGACTATGGATACCTTCTAAGGAACAGGGGGAAGTAGCCGGTGGGAATATGACCGGGATTAAGATCAAAAGTTATAAGCCTACCCTTCCTGAGGTACGTCTTAAAGTTACAGGGATATCTCTATTTTCAGGTGGGAATATAGATGAGAATGGAGCAGTTATCTACAGATATAATAAAGATGGTATATACAGAAAATTCTTTGTAAAGGATAATAAGGTAGTAGGAGCTATTCTTATTGGAGATATAAAAACGTCTATGATGGCAGGTCATTTTATAAGAGCAAAAGAGGGACCTGAGGTTCTGGATGGATTGTATGAAAAGATAAATTAAAATGAGAAAAAAAGCTGCTCTATAGGCAGCTTTTTTGGTATTTGATTTTAATTTGTAGAGAAGATACGCCCTTCATAACAGGATATTTATCGAAATACGGTATAAAATTATTGAGATAACAAAATATTTTAAAGGGGGAATGAATTTTATGTCTATAAGTACTAAGGGGGGAGATAAGGGGAAAACATCTCTTTGGAGCGGAGAAAGAGTTGCCAAGAATAATCCCAGGGTAGAAGCCTACGGAACAATAGATGAGCTGAACTCACACCTTGGAGAAGCAAAGCATTATGTAAAGGTAGAGAGGGTAAAGGAGATAATAGAGAATATACAGCATGATTTATTTAGAGTCGGGGGAAGTCTGGCTACTGTAGGGAAGTTCACTAAACCAATTGAAAAATATCATGTGGATCATATCACAAATCTGGTGCAGGAGCTGGAAAAAAAGTTTGATTTTAAAGGTTTTACAGTACCGGGAATGACTGTACAGTCTGCTAAACTGGATATAGCGAGAGCTGTAACCAGGAGAGCTGAAAGAAGAATACTGTCTTTGGGAGATGAGGTAGAAATAAGTGAGGAACTAAAAAAATATGTAAACAGACTTTCTGATCTCATATATCTTCTGGCAAGAATAGAAGAAAAAGCCGAGGGGAAGTTAAAGTTGGAAGAATGGAAATAATAGATTAATAAACTATGAAAAGTTGGTCTTATTAAGATTAAAATTACTATATGGTAAATAATTATTTGAAAATT
Organism: uncultured Fusobacteriaceae bacterium; assembly: GCA_964619915.1. Lineage (GTDB taxonomy): Bacteria > Fusobacteriota > Fusobacteriia > Fusobacteriales > Fusobacteriaceae > Psychrilyobacter. The sequence continues at coordinate 2,831 of CAZUGM010000187.1, forward strand.
TCACACCATCATCTATTTATTTATGGGAGTTTTCAGAGTGGAAATTAAGCGATTCTTATTATTTTTTGTCATATTTTGTAGTATAATAGAATTACAGAAAAGAAAGCTTGTAAACATAAGGGTAGAGGTGATAAGGTGAAGAAAGTTAAGTTGATTTATAACCCATTTTCAGGGAATAATAAAATAATAAGTGAGATAGATACAATAATAGGTGTGTATCAAAAACATGGATATCAATTAATACCATTTAGGATATCCTATGAAGCTTCTTTAGAAGATGCTTTTACAGATTTGAATGATGGCGGATGGGATCACCTGCTCTTGGCTGGTGGAGATGGGTCTGTAAGTGACAGTATCAATATGATGAAAAAAAAGAAAATAGATCTGCCGGTTGGGATCCTGCCCACGGGAACGGCCAATGATTTTGCCAAATGTATAGGGATACCTGGAACCATAAAAGAAGCTTGTGAACAGATAATAACTTCTAAATCAAAAAAAATAGACCTGGGATATGTCAATGGAAAGTTTTTTATAAATGTATTGAGTTTTGGATTGTTTACAGAAGTATCCCAGAATACACCTACAAACCTTAAAAATACCATGGGGAAGCTGGCTTACTATATCAATGGAATCAAGGAACTTCCAAAATTTAAAAAATTAAAGGTCTTTGTAGAGGGAGAGGAATATTTTTATGTGGGAGATGCTTTTTTAGTATTTGTTTTCAATGGAAAAACAGCGGGGAATATTAACATTGCATATAAAGCAGAGTTGGATGACGGGATGTTAGATGTAATAATAGTAAAGGCAGATCTGATGCATACAGCTAAATCATTTTTAAATTTCTTAATCAGGAATCATTTAGAAGACAGCGATGACGGAATAACTTATTTTAGAACCAATAATATCAGGATAGATTGTGCTGAAGAGATCCGTACCGATATAGACGGGGAAAAAGGACCAGAGTTTCCATTACATATAAGCTGCAAAGAACATAGTTTAAATATCCTAGGATATAGGAAGAGCGAACCTAAGCATATAGATAAATTTTTAGAAAACCTGAGATCGAGCTTACCTAAAAAAACAAAGTAATTTATACTAGAGGAGGGTGAAACTATGAACATAAAATATTTTTCAACATTAAAATTTATATTTATTAAAGCGACAAATGACCTGTTTCCCAATTCAAAAATAAAGATCCTTCATTCATTAAATAATGGAGTTTTAGGAGAGATCATTAGGGAAAATAATATTACAGAAGAGGAAGTCCAGTTAATAAAAGAAAGGATGAATGAGATAATACATTCGGATATTCCTGTAAAGAGACAAGATATGAAAAGTTGTAAATTTATTAAAAATTCATGTTTTGATCGCAGGGAAGATATTGCCAGATTGGTGGAATACTCTCCTGATCATGATATAAGTTTATATGAGATGGATGGATTTTATGACTTTTTCCACAATGGATTGTTTCCCAGTACTGGTTATATAAATTTATTTGATATTTTAAAATATGAGGATAATAATGGAATAATTTTAAAAGCTCCTGTGAAAGAGGGAGTATACACCCTTCCTAAAAGTGTAGATCACCCTAAATTAGCCAAGATATTTTGTGAGAGTGAAAGGTGGGGGGAAATATTGGATATTCCAGATGTAGGAGCATTGAATAAAATCAGTCAAGAGGATGATATTGGAGAGTTAATCAGGGTCAAT
>CAZUGM010000188.1:0-4485 GCA_964619915.1 uncultured Fusobacteriaceae bacterium
AACCCTAAATGAAAGTTTTGTTATCTATTTTGGCGGAATGAATAAAATGATGAGTGTTTCAGTAATACTGGTATTGGCATGGTCATTGGGATCGGTGGGAAAATCTTTAGGGACAGCAAACTATATCATAGAGATGACAAGCGGAACTATTCCCGGATGGAGTGTTCCTGCTTTGATCTTTATAACCGGTGCATTGATGTCCTTTGCTACTGGATCAGCATGGGGAACATTTGCAATACTAATGCCGTTAGCAATACCCATGTCGGTTACTTTAGGAGCTCCAATACATGCCTCTATAGGAGCACTTTTATCAGGAGGACTGTTTGGAGATCATTGTTCCCCTATTTCAGATACAACAATCTTATCTTCTACAGGGGCGGGGTGTGATCACATAGATCATGTAAAAACTCAGCTTCCTTATGCTCTTTTAAATGGATTTATTAGTTTTTTTGGGTTTGTTCTAGCCGGTATAACTGGAAACTCATTAATAATTGTAATGGCATTGGGAGTTTTAATTATTTCCGTTATTGTTTTATCGAAACATAGGGGGATAAAAATAAATAATCTAAAAATAGAAGAAGTTTAATCTGTTGTGTATTTTGACTGGTTAAGTACTGGAGGTTTGGATGGAAATATAAAAGTTATCCTTCCAAATTCTCTTGCTTATGTTGGTTATTTAAGGGTCAGATTACATAAATTTATATGAAAAGAGCATAAAACTTGAGAGTTTTATGCTCTTTTTAATATTGAATATTTATTTGTTTTTTTCTGCTTCTTCCCTCTCTAACTTTGAATATACACATCCGCAATAATCCTGACGGTAGAGGTTATGATCACGGGATAACTCTATGGATCTTTTGTATCCATTTTTCTTCTTGAAATCAGCTCTTAAAAATTTAATTCCTAATCTTTCCTCTAATTCTATTCCAATTTCATTTATCTTCTGACCATTTTTTAACGGGCTGATAGAGAGTGCTGTGGTGAAGTAATCATAGTTTAGTTCCTTGGCCATCTTGGCTGTCTGGGTAAGTCTCAGGTCGAAACATTTAAAACAACGTTCTCCCCCCTCTCTTACATCTTCCAAGCCCTTTATCTTATCGTAGAATTCTTTGGTGTCATATGTTCCCCCTAAAAACTCTATCTTATTCTTAGCCGTTTTATTGATAGTTTTTATAAATTCCTGCTGCTCCACATATCTTTTTTGATATTCATCATCAAAGGTTATATTGGGGTTATAGTAGTATACTGTAATCTTAAAATAGTCCGCCAGATATTCCAATACATATGAGCCACATGGTGCACAACACGAATGTAGTAATAAACTCGGGATATAATCTAATTTTTCTACCTCTTTTATCTTTTTTTCCAAGATCACTTGATAGTTTATTTTTGGTTTATTCATGATTTTTTCTCCTATTTAATTTTTCCTTTTGCATTTTATCATCTTTACCTTCCTATGTAAGGAATCTATAGATAATAAAAGGTTTCTATATCTCTAGGATAAAGGTCTCTAGCATTATATCCAATTCACCGTTTCCGGATTTAAATTTAGCCTCTATATCCAAAACCTTATTCAGATATTTTTGCAGGATGACACTGTCAAACCTCTCTATAAGGGGAAGCTTTAAAAAGATGACATAGGGATGACTAAATCCCCTTTTATTTTTAAATAAATTTTTATTCTTCTCAAATGCAACTTTAAAGGAGTTATAGTTTCTGGTTGATTTTATAGCCCCTTCCTCAAAAAGAACACGTAGTTTCAACAGATTTAACAGTTCTCCCGTCAATATATTTAGAAAGAAGACATGCTCCTTGGATTTTTTCAGGTGCAGGATGGTGTTCTCCTTATTTCCCTGCAAGACCTCCTTAACCATGTCAAAGGTATTGTATTCTTTAGATACAGTCAAAACGTTTATAACTTTTTCAAAGGTGAAAGTATCTCCATCTAAACAATTATTTATTTTTGGCGTCTCCTGACGAAGAACAGACCGATCGCCTCCTACCATATCTTTAAATTTTAGTGCTGTGGGTTTGTTTACATTGAGGGTATTCATAATGTAATTAATTGTCGTATTTCCGTCTTTATCCGACACTTCCATCAATTTAAAATTCCCCTCGACTTCCTTCCTTGCTTTTTTTGGAAAAGGTTTGACTTCCTTACCGAATTCATTCAGGGAGGAGCTGTATATAATGATTATATCTTTATTCAATATATTAAAATTATGCATTGCCTTAAAGAAATTCCAGATTTTATCGATCTTTTCTGCTCTTTTAAGAATTAATAGTTCCTTCCCGCCAAACATAGAGTTGATGGAGATGGACTGAAAGAATAATTCCTCCTCCTTTAAGCCGGCATCAAAGGTCTTTTGTAAAATATTTGGTGTTTCCGTTGTTAACTTAGTGACTAGATCTTTATAAACCAGCTCTGCCGTGGAATCACCTATGATTAAATAGTTCATCTAACCTCCTTTTTGAAAACTTCATCCCAGATATATTGTGGCTCCATCCCCAGATAGATATCAAACTTTCCATACTTATTTATTGAATTTACAATGTTTTTATACATATCTATACGTATTTTTTTAAAGTCTATCCCGACAATAAATTCATTGAAAAACAGGTCTGTATTTCGTTCTGCCAATACTTTTTGACGTAACCCTTTTTTATATCTGATAGTTCCAATCCCAATATCCCTTATCTTAGTCGGATCAAGGACAGAAAATATCTCCTCAACCATACCTCTATAAGCCTGGTCGCTGCCCTCTATATCTATCATAGGATCTAATCGGAGACCGATAGAGTAACCGTGTTCCTGGAGTTTTTTAGCGGCTTTAATACGTTCCTTTAGAGGTGATGCTCCTAATTCATATCTGTCTATTACTTCTTGGGGACTAAATGTAAATGATATAAGGATGTTTTTATGAGGAGTTATATCTAATAAGTTTTTTATATTGTGACTCTTAGTTCTTAATTCTAAGATCAGTCTTGGTCTGTCTTTAAAATACCCTATAAGATCAGAAGTTACATTGGTAAGGTTGTCGTGGACCAATGTATCGTTGACAATCCCGGCACTTATCATAGTTCCGCTTTTATTAAATTTATCTAATTCAGCAAACATATCCTCTAAATTTACATAGAAAATAAAGGCACTGTGGTTGAAATAATCTCTGAGGTAGCAGTATAGACAGTTAAAGGGACAGTTATTTTCGTAGGATAGGTAGAACTCCTCCTTTATCTTGGATAAGTTATCATCTAAATAATAATTTTTTAAGAAGTTTCCTTTTTTAGTGGTGAAAAGCATATACTGCTTCTCCTCTTCATTGGTCAATTTCATATCCCGAATCATCTGAACGAATGTCTTTTCATCTTCTATAAGGTTGTATTTTTTTATCTTCTTTAAGATCTCTATTCCTTTTTTATGATTTTTAATATCTTCCGTTATATATATTTTACTCATTACTTTCTCCTGTTTTTAATTTTTTCTGGATTGTTATCTAAATTACACTTAGTAAAAAATGCTGTGAAACACTAATTATTATACTATTTTAATCAGTTTTCTTCAATGATATGATATAATAAACTTTAGATAAAAGTTCAAGGTAAAAAGAATAAAATTGAATCAAAAATTACACAGATTGAAAAAATAAATTAATAATAATTATGATGTCTGTGATAAAAAGATTTAAATTTATAAAAAATAACAGGAGGATGAATATATATATGAAAAAAAGAATACAAGAAGTAATAGTTGTAGAGGGAAAAGATGATATTTCTGCAGTGAAAAAAGCTGTAGATGCTGAGATGATAGAGGTCAATGGGTTTGCTGTAAGAAGGAAATCTACCCTGGAAAAGATAAAAAATGCCTGTGAAAGAACAGGGGTAATAGTCTTAACTGACCCTGATTTTGCAGGGGAACAAATCCGAAAGACTATTGAAAACTATGTTCCAGATGTTAAACATGCTTATATTTCCAGGGAAGAAGGTAGAAAGGGGGATAATATTGGAATTGAGAATGCAGATCCCGAATCTATCCTAAAAGCCTTAGAGGGAGCAAAATTTAAAGTGGTTTCAGAAAGAAAAGAGTTTACCGTTATCGATATGATTGAAAATAATCTGTCTGTAGGAACAAATTCCAAGGAAAACAGACAAAACTTAGGAGGTATCCTAAAGATAGGATATGCTAACAGCAAACAATTTTTAAGTAAATTAAATAATTTTGGAATAACCAGGGATGAATTTGACAGTGCCATTAAAAAATTAAAAGATAAAAATTAAACTTTTATAAAAAAAAATAAAATTTTTTTTTAATTTTTTTATAAAAGGTTCGATGGACAAAAAGATATTTTTTTCACTCTTTGAAGCTTAAAATCAAGGAAAAATGTACTGATTTACAATACAGGACTTTAGCTTAGATATTTTTTTCACCCCTCACTATAAAATTTAATGTTTTTTATTCGTATCAATTGTGTTTTTTTAAAAACAAAT
>CAZUGM010000189.1:0-4484 GCA_964619915.1 uncultured Fusobacteriaceae bacterium
GAAGTATGGAAAAATGGCTTTCAGGGAATAAGTGCTGTAGAGGGAGATTATTTTATAGAGTTAAACTCAAATAAAACTGGTACTTTATATCAGGATATTGTCACTATTCCCGGAACCACTTTGGTCTGGAGTGTCAACCACAGAGGAAGGCAGGGAGAAGATACCGCTGCTTTGAGTGTAGGCGGTTCTGATACTGATCTAGATATCCAGGAAACTATGACAACTGGAAAATCTGGATGGGTAACTTATACTAAAGAATATATAGTTCCTGAAGGACAGACAGTTACTCGGTTTGCATTAGATTCTGTATCTTCAGTAGGTGGAAACACAATTGATAATTTTACTGTAAAAGTTAAATTGGATAATTAATAAAAATATGATATTGCATTAAATAGACACAACCTAGATTTTTAAATTTTATAATTTCCTAAAAAAAAATCCTCATAGAAATAAATCTATGGGGGTTTTTTGTTAATTGTCTTCTACAATTTTCTTATTGGGACTCTTATAAAACAGCTCTCCATCTGCATCTATTAAAAAATTTGGAGTATTTACAGTAATAAATTTAACCGTCTTATTGGTATTGTTGACCCAGTTATGGGGAGATGATGTTAAATAATGTGCAGTATACTCTGGGTATAGATCAGTTTTTACACCATCCACTATAAGGGTAAGTATACCCTCCAATACATATATAAATTCCTCTCCTTCATGTTCATGTTCCCTTTCCAATGCAGAACTTTTCTGCCCCGGCAAAAGTTCTATAAGTCTTGGAAGCAATTGTTTATCCTCTACTACTTTAGAAAGATAGTATTGAATAGAATTACCTCTGGCAATTGGTGAAACCCTTCTTTCATAAGATTTCATCACATAACTCTTTTCATTTGCTGCGTGAGTAAAAAAGAAACTTATATCAACATCAAATATCCTCGATAATTTTTCAAGATCATCAATTGCAACACTGGTAATTCCCCTCTCCAATTGTGATAGAAATCCTACCGAAAGGTCTGAAAGTAAACTTAATTCTTTCAGCGTCATTTTTCTTTTAGTTCTTAACTTTTTTATCCTATTCCCTACAGTTTTGTTCATAGTAACTCCTTTTTTTTGATTTCCCTGACCACATTCTAACACACTATCTATATAAAGCAAACATAGTAAATTAAAGAAAATGTATTTCTTTTATAAAAAGTTTGTAATTGCTTCAAAATGTAATATACTAAATAATAAAAGTACTTAATCTTAGAAAACTATTAGAGTCAGATGATAGAAGGAGTTTTTGCAATGAAAGGAAAAAATAACTTCCAGGGATATGGTATAATAAAAAACATAGTTTTCAGTCGAACTCCTAGATATGGAAATGACGACGACTATGCCGATGATATCATGAACAGGGTTTTTAAGATGGTACTTCAAGATGAGATCATTGAAAGAATCGAACAAACTTTTTAGAATAAAAATTTAAACATAAAATTTTATAGAGGAGATTGGTATATGAATAAGAAAATTGGATTTATAGGTTGTGGAAACATGGGAGAAGCAATGTTAAAGGGAATTATAGATTCCTTTGACAATGCTGAAAATATCTATGTCTTTGAAAAAAATGAAGACAGACAAAAAGATTTAAAAAAGAGATATGGGATAAATATTTCATCTAGTCCAATTGAACTGGTGAGTTCTAGTGAGATGATCTTGGTGGCTGTTAAGCCTAATATTTTCCCTCTGGTTATGGAGGAGGTAAAATCCGCTGTAGATGATGCTAAAGTAATCATCTCTATAGCTGCAGGAGTAACCATTGCTTCAATTGAAGAGAGATTAGGTGATAAGGCTAAAATTATTCGTACAATGCCAAATACCCCTGCCTTTGTAGGTCTGGGTATGACTTCTATGAGTCCAAACAGAAATGTAACATTTGAAGAAGCTGCTACAGCCAAACAGATCTTAGAGGGATTTGGAGAGGTGGAGGAGGTTCCGGAAACTCTTATCCACAGTGTAATAGGAGTAAGCGGTTCTGCTCCTGCTTATGTATTTATGTTTATAGAAGCCATGGCAGATGCTGCTGTTTTAGCAGGGATGCCTAGAAATAAGGCATATAAATTTGCCTCCCAAACAGTGATGGGATCTGCTAAGATGGTCTTAGAAACTGGTATGCATCCGGGAGCTTTAAAAGATATGGTTTGCTCTCCTGGAGGAACAACTATCGAAGCTGTAGCAGAACTGGAAAAAACAGGATTTAGATCCTCTGTTATTTCCGGGATAAGAAAGTGTATGGAAAAATCTGAAGAGATGAGTAGATAAAATTTATAAAAAGGAATAGGATATCCTATTCCTTTTTATAATTTTTTCTTCTATTTCAAGATAAAAATACTTACTGTCCTTTAAAAATTTAAAATTCCACAACTATCCTTGCAGGAAGAGCATCTAAGCCCTCTATCTTAGTTGGCAGACAATATACTTTAAACCCCTTTTCCGGTATTTTGTCTAAGTTGCATAAATTTTCAATTGCATATTTTTTTGCTTTTCCCAACAATTTATCAATAGTACCATGATTTTTTCCTCTTCCAATACCAAGAGCATCTATTCCAACCATATTGATATCTAATTCAGCTAATTTTTCTGCAAGGTTTACGGATATTTCAGGATGATCAGCATATTTATCTTCCATTAAATATTTGTCCCAATTGGTTTGGAAAAAAATAAATTCTCCTCCTTCTATAAGGGAGAGATCAACATCTCCAGCTTCAACCGGTCTGTCAGTTATATGAGACACATCGTATTTAATCCCCTTTCCAATAAATCTTTCCAATGGAATATCTATTCCTACAGCCATGACATCTATATGGGTTCCCATATTGTGAGTAGCGATGGTATATTCAATAGTTTTATATTCTGATTTTGTTCCTTTATTGCAGACAATTTCTTTTACATTAAGAGCCGGAGAACCAGGTCTATATATTTTTCCTATTTTTGTTTCTTGAGTTATGTCAATAAGCATAATGACCTCCATTTAATAAAAATAAATAGTGGATTGTTTTTTACAACCCACTATTTTTATTCTATATATTAATCTATTTTTTGATATTTTGATCCGGAACATATAGGACAGAGATCCAAATTTTCACCTTTTTCCATCTTTAATTCCAAACCACATAAGATACACATATATGTTCCTTTTTCCACTTCATCTTCAAAATAATAAAACTCTTCCATAGAATCGCCTCCTAAATCTTAATTATAAATGTTTACAACTGCAATCTAATTAACAATAAAAATGAATAATCTTCCCTCTCTTTAAAATTATTGATCGTGTACGATCTTTTTAAAAGTATATGCCATAAACATCCATCTGTCTATTTTTTTCTTATACTCTTTGAAATTCTACTCTATTTCTGCCGTTATTTTTAGCCTTATATAGTAGGTTATCCACCCTTTCCAAGGAGATATCCAAGGTATCAGCTTTCATATTTCTGATAACTCCCATACTCACTGTTACAACTACATCATTTTCCCATATCATCTCCTCTATTTTTTTTCTTAACCTGTCTGCTACTGCAATCCCTTCAGAGAATTCCGTATCAGGGAGTATAATTAAAAATTCTTCTCCTCCGTACCTTCCAAATTTATCTGTATCTTTTATATTATTTCTTACTTTTTTACAGACACTCCTTAAAACCTCATCTCCAAAGAGATGACCAAATTTGTCATTTATCCTCTTAAATCTGTCCAGATCAAACATAATCAGAGTGTATTCTGATTCAAAGTTTTTTGATTTTTGAATTTCCATCTCTATAAATTTTATAATAGCTCTTCTATTATATATCTCAGTCAATGGATCTGTTTCAGATATATAGTTTAACCCTATCTCCCTCTTGACTATCTCATAGTTCATATTTTTTATGGCTTCTTTTATAATTTTTAATTCACTTTTTTCCCCTATCATCTTAGTCAGTCTATCTATATTTTTAGTATAATTCCCATTGGAAATACTGTTAACTATATAGGATAACCTGTTCAGGGACTTATCAAAAATTTTACCGAGAATAAACAATATAACGGTTATTATTATTATAACTATAAATACTATTACCAATACTATATTTTTTAATCTATAAAGGGGAGCATGTAGGTCTTTTTCAAAAACCACACCTACTAAAACTGCATTTAATTTTTTTAATTTATAAAAATGATATATTATATTCCCCTCTGGAGTATTTTTTTCAAATTCATGATTCTTAAAATTCTTTAAATCCATATCAGCTATATAACTAAGTTTTTCTTTATCCTTTTCTGATCCAATAAGCATCTTATTATTTTTATCTGAAATAAAAAAACTTCCATTTTCTCCAATTTTATATTCCGATAAAATCCTGGATATCACAGACAGGTCCAGCATAGCTGCCAGCACTCCCATTTCCCTGTTATTTATTTCTACTTTTTTAGATATTGTAATAATGTGGTTAAGGCGTTTTGAAACAAAACGCTGCATC
>CAZUGM010000190.1:0-4448 GCA_964619915.1 uncultured Fusobacteriaceae bacterium
ATTACTAAAGATGCTGCAAGGCTTGGAAGAGCAAAAGATTTAGGATTATTACAACAAATAAAAGACAAAGAAGTATTAGAATTAGTTCCTGCAAATATAAGAGATAAGGACAACTACTGGACATCATTTACTTACAGAGCCAGAATATTTGCATATAACAAGGAGACTACAGATCCATCTATATTCTCTACATATGAAGATTTAGCTGATCCTAAGTGGAAGGGGAAAGTTTTAGTCAGAAGTTCAACAAACTCATATAATCAGGCATTGATAGCTTCTATGATTGCTGCTAATGGTGAAGAGGCAACTAGAGGGTGGATCCAGGGATTAGTAGCTAATATGGCGAGAGAACCAAAGGGGAATGACAGAGACCAAAGTAAAGCAGTAATTGCCGGAATTGGAGAAGTTGCTATTATGAACTCTTACTATCTTGGAAAAATGATCCACTCAGCAGATCCTGAAGAGAGAAAAGTCGGGGAACAAATAGCTATATTCTTCCCTAATCAAAATGGCAGAGGAACTCATATCAACGTAAGTGGAATGGGGATTACAAAATATTCAAAAAATATTGTAAATGCTGAAAGATTCATAAAGTTTTTCTTAAATGAAAAATCACAGTCTAGATTTACAAATGAAAATTATGAGTACCCTTCAAATAAAAATGTAGCACTAAATGGTACAGTTAAGTCATGGGGAGATTTCAAGGTAGACAGCTTAACTTTATCTGAGTTAGGAAAAAACTTTAAAAAAGGAACAATCATAGCCGATGAGGAAGGTTGGAAATAAGCCGATGAATTTAAAACTTTTAAAGAGGAATCTAAATATTAATTTAGATTCCTGGCTTTTTATAAGCATAATTTTGTCGTTTTTCTTGTTAGCTCCCATTATAACTCTATTTACAAGTTTAGCGACTCAAAATATAGAAACTTTTATCCATATAGCTGAAACTCTTTTGCCTGAATATATAAAAAATAGCTCTATAATAGCGCTGTTTACCGGTCTATTTACTATGGTTATAGGAGTATCTACAGCCTGGCTTTTGACAATGTATGAATTTAAATTCTCTAAATTCTTTCATGTAGGATTAATTTTACCTTTGGCAATACCAACTTATATAGCAGGATATGTTTATTCGGGGATCTTCTCCTATACGGGGATAATCAGCAGAACAGCCAGAAATTTATTTGGATATAATTTAAATTTAGATATTATGAATATATATGGAGTGATATTTATCTTTACATTTTTTCTCTATCCCTATGTGTTTATTATAGCCAGATCATTTTTTGCCAAACAATCACTATCTATGCTGGAATCAGCTAAAGTTTTGGGAAAATCGGATACACAGACATTTTTTTTAGTGGTATTACCCATGGCAAGAACAGCTGTTATAGGAGGAGTTACTCTGGTTATAATGGAGGTTTTAAGTGCCTTTGGATTACCTAGTTATTTTGGTGTTCAGACCTTTAGCACTGGTATATTCAGAACATGGCTGACATTAGGAGATACCGATGCAGCTATAAATTTAGCTATTATTCTTATGGGACTCATCTTTACAATTATCTTTATAGAGAGAAAATCCAGGGGAAGAAAACAATACTCTTTTACTAATACCAAGATAAAGCCCATAAATAAAAAGTTACTTTCGACCAAACATAGTGTTGTAGCAATTATTGTCTGTATGATCCCTATATTATTTGGATTCATCATACCTCTTATGCAGTTGTTCTCGTGGTCATTTATGACATATAAAGATGTCATAGACTATAAATTCATAAAAGTTATATGGAATACATTTTCTATAGCTATTGTAGGCGCTATATTTGCAACTATGATGGCGGTTATTATTTCTAATACATCCAGATTAAAAAAAGGGAAGATATCTAAATCCTTATCTAAATTAACTACCATAGGATATTCTATTCCAGGGGCCGTTATAGCCATTGGGGTTATGACATTTTTTATCTTTGTAGACAGAAAGATTTTGGGGCAAAAAGTATTCTATGGAACTTTAATTTTAATGGTCTTTGCATATATAATTAGATATCTGGCTGTAGCTTACAACAGTGTGGAAAGCGGATTTGATAAGGTCGGAATGAAATTTCATGAAGCTTCCAGGAGTTTGGGGTATGGGAAAACCAAAACATTTTTCAGGGTAGATCTGCCTATGGTAAAGGGAAGTATAATAGGAGGAGTGATCTTGACGTTTTTAGAGATCATAAAAGAGTTACCCCTTACTTTGATTTTGAGACCATTTAATTTTCAGACACTTTCTACCTATGCTAAGCAGTATGCAGATGATGAGATGGTACACCATAGTGCTATACCATCTATCGTTCTTATTTTAATCGGGATAATAATAATTGTATTTTTTGAGACAGTCAATAAAAAGAAGGAGAAACAGTAATGAATTATATAAATTCAAAAAATTTATTTTTTAAGTATAGAAACTCTGTAGAAGATGTTTTGAAGAATGTAAGTTTTAAAGCAAATAAAGGGGAAATAACCGCTATTATAGGTGAAAGTGGAAGTGGGAAATCAACTCTATTACGTATTTTAGCGGGATTAGAAGTTCCCCAAAAGGGAGAATTAACTATCAATGATAGAGTTCTTATAGATGAGGAAATATTTATCCCTGTAGAAAAGCGAGGGATTGGGATGGTATTTCAAGATTATGCTCTTTTTCCCCACTTATCTGTAGAAAAAAATATTTTATTTGGGATAGATAAGGTAGAAAAAAAACTGGCTCAAAAAAGAATTTGTGAGGTCTTAGATCTGGTGAGTATGAAAGAATTTGTAAAAAGATATCCCCATGAACTGAGTGGAGGACAACAACAGAGAGTCGCCTTAGCACGTGCTTTGGCTCCCAAACCAGAAGTTATCCTTTTGGATGAACCATTTTCAAATTTAGACGCTAACCTTCAGGGAAAGATAAGGAATGAATTGAAAGCAATCTTAAAAACTACCGGGGAAACAGCTGTCTTTGTGAGTCATGATAAGGATGACCTGGAGATAGCGGACAGAGTTGTTATCCTGTATATGGGTGAAGTTATTCAGACGGGAACCCCTGAAGAGATTTTTAAAAATCCTAAAAATGAATATGTAAGGCATATTTTAGGTATATAACTAAAAATAAATATAAAAATTGAGATCAACTTATTTAGATGAGATGCTAAATATAACATAGCTTAAAAAATCAGACTGCCAATGGACAGTCTGATTTTTCTATTTGAATAGACTAAGGAGTAATCACTATCTGACTACCAGTTTCCCGGTCATTTTTTTATGTCCTGAACCACAGTATACAGAACATGTTATTTTATATATACCAGGTTTAGGAGCTATAAACTCACCTTCTGAAGGTTTTCCCTTTTTAGCTTTAATATCAAAATCTATTCCAGAAATTTTAAAACCGTGTTCCGTGTCTTCGGTAGAAAATTTTATCCTTACCTTTTCACCGCTATTGATAACGATGATATTGGGAGAATAGGAGTATTTAAAAGATTCAACCTCTATGACTCTGACACCTGAAATTATTTCACAGGAGAGATTATAGGCTGAATAATCTATCTTTTGAGTAACGGCAAAACTGAGGATAGAAATAATAAAAGTAAATAAAAATATTAATTTTTTCATACATTTTCCTCCTTCTATTTTATAGAAATCATTCTATGAATTTTACTGAACCTCAACCAAAATTCCTTTAAAATTAATTTAGAAGACACAGAATAAGTTTTTTAGTATAATACTAAAGTAAATATGAATTTAGGAGGATAATATGAACTTTACATCACTTTTTTTTATCTCCATAGGACTGGCTATGGATGCATTTGCGGTATCACTGACTGAGGGAATATCTCTGAGAAAACTATGTATCAAGTCGATACTGAAAGTAGCATTGGTATTTGGGGCATTTCAAGGGATTATGCCGTTATTGGGCTGGGCAATAGGAGGATTATTTTATGATAAAATAGCGAGATTTGACCACTGGATAGCTTTTGGACTCCTTGCTTTTATAGGTATCAAGATGATAATAGATGCAAGAGAATTTGGAAGTTGTGATATCCACGGTAACTGTGAGAAAAATTCTAATATTATAGTTTTAGGAGTTGCAACCAGTATCGATGCACTGGCAGTTGGATTTTCATTTTCACTGCTGCCCGGATTAAACATCTATTTTTCCATAGCTGTAATAGGGATAATTACCTTTATTTTATCCTCTGTAGGAGTTTATTTGGGAAATAAAGTGGGACAATTATTGGGAGCTAAGGCTGAATATATAGGAGGAATCATCCTTATAGGGATGGGAATTAATATATTGGTCCAGCATTTAACATAAAAAAAACCCTCAGAATTTTCTGAGGGTTTTTCATTAATTTTTATAGATTGATTTCTTTATTGATAACAATTTTCTTTCCTGTTTTTCTCCATTCAGCAAATTCAGCTAC
>CAZUGM010000191.1:0-4349 GCA_964619915.1 uncultured Fusobacteriaceae bacterium
CATTTATTCTCAAATTGTAGGTAAGGTAGGTACCGCCCCCCTCCTCGTTATAAAATCCTTCCATGGCGGTATAGATGTTTTTTTCATAGAGGTTAAAGTTGTAGTCGATCCCTGCAACCAGGGTATACAGATCATCGTTTTCATATTTATCATAGGATATCTGCCCCCAGATACCGACAACCATGTCCCCCTTGGCTTCCAAAACAATTCTTTTATTTTTTTCTATTTTTCCGGTTATTGGGGATGATTGTGCAACCTGAAAATAGTTCATCATAATTTCAAAATCATCTATCAAAAAAGTATATCTCCCGGCAAAATTTTCATCCTTCTCATCGGTTTTAAATCCAATGAGCTCAAGTCTGGACATATCTGAGAGGCTGTATTTAAACCTTATGGAATCCACGCCTCTCTTATCGGATTTTGGATCCTCTATGTCTACCTCATTGAATACATCGGAAAAGTTGAAGATATAACCGTGCCCCCAGCTTATGGTCTGCCGGCCTGCTGAAAGGGTAAGGTCGTTTATATAATATTCCAAATATCCTCTGTATAGATCTATATCAGGATCTCCTCCTTCCTCTCCGATGAGGGACAGCTCTGTATAAAAATCTTCTCCTTCATGACGGAGGCCTGCAATTCCTTTATAATACCAGTAATTTTCCTCATAGTTCTGCAGCCTGTAATCTCCCCTCAACTCTGCAAAATAATCCATGGAAAAACATAATTGGGTGATAAAAATAAATAAAATAAAAATCTTCATAAAATGTCCTCCCAAATTTAAAGGTAGATTATCTGTGATATAAAAGTTATACAGGTTAAAATAGTGGATTCCTTTCAAAAATATAAATAAAGAAAAAGAGGCATTTTTATTTTTATAAAGTATATCTCTAGATATAAGAAAATATTAGAGGAGGGAAATATGAAAAAGATGAATATCGGAAAAATATCATTGCTGGTAACTGCAATTTTATTGGTTGGCTGCAGTAATTTTAAAACTACTGACACCCACATGAAGGATCAGACCCATATGGAGACTGAAAATCATATGCAGATGGACACCCATATGCACGGAGAGTTGAGTTCTGTAGACGTATTTACACCTGTGGAAGAATTTTTAAATTTAAAGTTAGACAACTATAGAGACTATGAAGTTTATAGTCACAGGGTTATGATGGCAGATAATTCCAGGTACATCACTAAAAATACAGGAAATATTTTTATGAATTATATGATACCCCATCATGAGGGGGCAATCATAACAGCCCAGGGTATAATTCTTATCACTGAAGATGAAGAATTAAAGACTTTGTGTGAAGGGATAGTGAGCTCCCAGGTAAGGGAAGTCAAGGAGATGCAGGGGTTACTGTCCTCTAAAAATCTGATCGACAATGAGGTAAAAGATTTTGAAAAGCTCATGGTAGAGCTCATGGATCAGATGATGGCAGGGATGGTTATACCTGAAGATGATCTAAATAAAGAAAAAGCGGAAACTCTGTTTTTATCAAACATGATAGTACATCATAGAGGTGCAGTAAGAATGGCGGAGGAGTACTTAAAGGCCGGGAAAAACAGCAGTTTGATAGAGCTCAATAAACATATAGTAACTACCCAGAATAAGGAGATTGAGATCATGGAAAGGTTGTTAAAAAATAGGAAGATCTAAGGATTTAATTTAAAAAAAACCGTCAGATAAAATTATCTGACGGTTTTTTCATGTTATATGTTTTTTATAATCAGTTTTTCCCTCCTCAGCTTGGGAACGTAGTGGATATCATTGGATCTGAAATACCTGGTATCGGAAGTGGTATCTATGACCTCTACAGTTTCTTTTGGTTTACCGATGGCAATTAAAACTCCTAAATCATAGTCATCTGAGATCTCCAAAAGATCTTTTATCACAGGTTTATTATAAGCACCCAGGACACAGCCGCCATACTTCATATCCCTCAACTTCAGCATGATATTCTGGCTGGCAATTCCCATATCAAAATTAAACAGGGCTTCACTGATACCTATTTTTTTTTCATTTAACATCAGGATATAAGCTGCCGGGGATTCCTCTTTTGTAGGATTCCAATTTATAAATCCGGCCCACTTGGTATGGGGAAACACCTGACTGCAGATTTCCTCATTTGAGATTAAGATATATCTTATACACTGTGCATTTCTAGCAGAACCAGAATATCTAGCTATTTCAATAACTTCTTCTAACTCTTTTTTACTGATTTTTACCTTTTCAAAACTCCTAAAAGATCTCGTCTCTCTTATCAATTTATCAATCAAAAATCTTACCCCCTTATAAATATATCTAATAAAAGTATCTTTCAAAACTCAGCATATGTCAATAGTAACAGGGGATAATTTTTGTTTTAATTTCTATTTAATGGTTTACTCTGTGAACCTAGAATTTTGAGATAAACTCTACAAAAAATCTGATCGTGATTAACTGGATGCAATGTTATATTATTTTTTATTTTCCCTCTTTATCTTGATGAAATTATAGTTCCCGTGAATCTTTCTTTTATACCCGAAATTTGTAATGGTAGGAAAGATCCCTATCCTCCTGATCTCAAAGATATCATCGCTGAGACAGTATGAACCCGAGTCGGTAGCTACGGCATAGGGATACCCAGCCTCACTGACCAATTTTTTAGCCCTGTCATCCAGATCTCCATAGGGATATGCAAAGGAGTTCAGTTTTATATTTAATTTTTTTTCGGTAATCTTCTTATCCTCAAAAATTTCCTCCCTCATCTCACTGTCACTCAGCTGGGACAGTCTGGGATGGCTCAAGGTGTGTCCTCCGAATTCAATGAGGCCGCTGTCCCTCATCTCCTTTAACATAGGGAGATCCATCATTTTAAAGACTTTTTCATCGGTTAGATCCACATCCCACTTATTGTAGGTTCTGTCGGAAACCAGATAGATAACAGCCTTGAATCCAAATTCTTTCAGGATGGGAAATGCATAGGTATAGTTATCTACATAGCCGTCGTCGAAAGTCAGCATGATATATTTTTTTTCAAACCTCTGGTGGATAGGGATCTTTGAGAGATCCTCAAAGGTAATAGGAATATAGTTTCCCTTTTTTAAGATCTTCATATGATCTCTGAACTGGTCGATGGTCACATAGGTACCGTGTTTACCCGATTCTGTATCTATATCCTGGATCACTCTGTGATACATGATCACAGGGATATCATATTTTTTTACTCTGACCCATTCCCTCTGGTATGTTTTTTCCAAGGTATCCACAATCTTATGGATATTGAAGTTTTCTCCCACAAGATCTGTTACCTCTGGATGAGTTTGATTTAATTGTACACCCCGGTCGATCTCAGATTTTATAAAATCCCAGTCAAAATAATGTAAAGTTCTGTCTCCTACATCTCCAAAATTAGAAGCTAAAGCTTTAGATACTGTATCTGCATCTATCATCCCAATCTCTTTTGCTTCCCCAATGGCTAAAGTGGGTCTGCCCATGAGCAGACTCTCCATAGCCACCCTTCCGGCTCCTATAACCAGGTCGGAATCGGCCATGAACTCATAGACGTTGTCGATATACCCTGTAAAGTTTACTTCATCTTTAAATTTATTAAATCTTTCGGGAATATCTTTCCCACCGATTATATTTACAATGTATTTATCTAAATCAATTGAATTAGAGAGTAGATTATAGGTTATATCTGCTTTGGGGCCTGATAAACGTCCGATGATAGAGATTACTTTTTTTGAGTTTTTAGGAGGAGTTGAAACTTCAAACTTAGTCAGATCTATCCCGTTTCTGAGAACTTTAACTGTATCGGGATTTACATCAAAGGTTTCCACCAGATCTCTTTTTATGTTTTCACAGACAGCATATCCGTACCCCATGGGCTGCTTTCTTTTTCGATGCTTGGAAACATGCTGCATCCCATGAACAGTAGTCACAAAGGGAGTCTTTGTGAGTTTGCAGGCAATCTCTGTACTCCAGGCAGAGGCACGGGAGTGGGCATGAACTACATCTATCTTATTTTGTTTTATAATTTTCACTAATTTTATTATCTGATCCAGCCTCTGAAAGATATTTCTCTTGTTGAATGCAAGAGGGATATACTTACCCCTGTTTTTTTTCGTCAGTGTATCGGAAACAAAGTATAAATTATGTCCCCTGTCTATTAATTTTTCTCCTATTTCAACTGCATATACTTCAGCTCCTGTAACTTCCAGCTGAGATAATGCCATCAATATATTCATTAAATTCCTCCTTGAATTTATTTTTTGATTTTTTGGATGCAACGTCAAGTTGCTATTTTATAGGTTTATTATACCATAAATTGATTTTGAAGCTGTGAGGGAATTTTAGAATG
>CAZUGM010000192.1:0-4348 GCA_964619915.1 uncultured Fusobacteriaceae bacterium
TTTTTATTTTATATAAATTTGAAAAATAGTTAATCTGTTGTAGATCACCCATTAAAATGTCTGCCTGCCCAATACTCACTGCTCTGATAACTTCTTTCATATTTTTTAATCTTATTAAATTTTTTCCTAATTGCTTATATAAAAGGTATTTTTCTATAAAAGAATTTTTAACTACACCAATACGATATTTTTTTAAATCATCAAAAGATGGAATATAATTCTTATCATTACGATTAAAGATTAATAATGAAATTTGAGCATAAGGTTCTGTTGTAAGTATTTCTTCCTTTTCAGGAATTAATTCTTTTCCGTTAACACTTAATATAAATGGGTCGATATCAAAATCAGAATATTCTTTTTTAAATTCCGTCTTTATTCCTAAAATTTTATCAATTTCATGAAAATAATTTTTTAAAAATCCTTCTGCTTCCTTTTTACTGTTAATGTAATAAAGTTGAGGGAATTCTTCAAAAGAAGGAATTAAAACCTTTATATATTGTTTATTCCTAATATATTTTTTCATCTCTTTAGATATCTCTAATGTATCTCTTGTATAATCCAGTGAATCGTTATGAGAATTTTTTATTGTTTTATCCATATTTCCCAAAATTCTTCCTATTATATTTATTAAAGGTTGGAACTCAGCCTTTCCTCCTATATAATAATCGGTTTTAAAATTGCTTGAAAGGTAATTTATTTTAACACCATTATTTGGGTTTTTAACTATATATTTCAAAGCCTCCTGATAATCTTCAACATAAATATCCGCCTCTTTAGACAAAATAGCCTTTACGGCTTCTTCTTGACTGGGTTCAGAAATTAATATTACTTGATTTCCATATATATTTTTAATTTTATTTTTTATTTGATCACCTTTCACATAAACAATTACTTTTCCTAAATAATCTTTTTTTAAATCAATAAAAGGATAATCTTTTCTAGTAATCATAGCTCCAAATAAGTCAATAGGGGTGTCTATATAGCGGTATGCTCAATTATTTCTTTTATAATCTTCGACACCTATTACTATATCAGGAATCCCATAATCTACAGACCTTCGAAAAATTTTAGTCTTTTGATCAATCACACGAAAATTTAATCCTGTATTTTCTTCTAAAGACTTAATCAGATAAGGAAACAGCCCTTTTTTCTGACCATTAGAATAATAGTTTAATAATCCTATGTCTTTAGATAAATATATACCTATATTTTTATTTTTATTCCTCTTAATCCACTCTTTTTCACTTTTATTTAATCTGATCTTCGTTTCTTCTATTCCATAAACCGATAGACTAAAAAAAATAAAAAATGACCAGAACAGTTTGGACATAAGATTCTCTTTAAAAAAATATTTCTTCTTCATATCCACCTTCTTTTAGTTTTTTTTAAATTTACTTAAGGGTGATTTTATATTTAAAGTTTCAAAAAGTCAATTTTAAAATAGAGTACGAAGAGTTAGTAAATTAATAAACAATTTATTTGAAATAGACTTATTTTTCAAGGATCTAGTTTCATGGTAACAGTTTATCCAAGGAGTTTATTTTATTTTTATAGAGGAGTTTATTTTTTAATCAGGTAGATTATATCTAAGGGGAACTTTTTTGATAATATGATTGTTATAAAAAGGAGGTATTTTAATGTCAGAAACTTTTATTAGTAATGAAGAAATATCTGCAATTTTTGAAAGAGCGGAACTTTTAAAAAGTGGCAAAATAATTGTATACACCGGTGATCAAGCTACAATAGATAAATTTAAGGAAGTTTTAGAAAAACCTATTTATTCTTTAGGAGAAGAAACAGCAAGCTGTAGTTGGGGTAAAAAATTAAGATGTGCCGCATTATTAGCAGCAGCCGTATCTGCTTGTGGGGGACCGGATAATGTACCGGGTATTATTGCTGTTTTAGATAAAAAAGTTGATTGTATAGATTGTTTGTAAGAAGTTAGATAGAGTCTAAAGGTTCCCTTGAAAAAAATATCTTGAATTGTATAATTAAATGCAACAAAAAACAAATAGACATTTCCTTGGTATAATGTAAGTCCTACCAAACATTAAAAGGAGTGTCTATGTGTCAGAAATATTTTACCATCGACGATAGAAGTCAAGCTTAAGTTATAAAAGACATATGTGAATACTATAGTATTAAGGGTTTTGATAAAGTTATATGAGGTGTTTTTATGAATAATAAGAGAATATTAACAGATTTTGCAAGAGTAATTAATTCGGATCGTTATCAATACACTGAAAGTGATGTACTTCTTATGGAAGGGATGCAGGATAAGGAAGCTATTTTTGATATGTTCTTCCGAAAAACAGAGGACGGTGGATTTGCTGTGGTTAGTGGAATTCAAGAAGTAATTTCCCTTGTTGATATACTGAATACAACCTCTGAAGAGGAGAAGCGAAGATATTTTTCAGAGATAATAGAGGAAAAAGAGCTTTTGGAATTTTTGGTAAAACTTAAATTTACAGGAGATATATATGCCATGAGAGACGGTGAAATTGTTTACCCAAATGAACCCATAGTAACGGTAAAAGCACCGCTAATTCAGGCAAAAATACTTGAAACTCCAATACTAAACATCATGAATATGAACTTAGCCATAGCTACAAAGGCATCCATGGTAACCAGAGCAGCTAACCCGATTCCTGTTTCATCCTTTGGAAGTAGAAGAGCTCATGGGTTTGACAGTGCCGTATCAGGGAATAAAGCCGCCTATATAGGAGGATGCTCAAGCCATTCAAATTTAGTTACAGAATATAGATATGGAATTCCAAGTGTTGGAACCATGGCACACTCATATGTACAAGCTTTTGGATTAGGAAAAAAAGCTGAAAAAGAGGCTTTTGATGCTTTTATAAGACATAGAAAGACTAGACAAAATAATACCTTAATTTTATTGATCGACACCTTCGATACTTTGGAGATAGGGATAGGGAATGCAATTAAAGCATTTAAGGATGCCGGGATCGACGATTCCTATGGTGGATTATATGGAATAAGAATTGATTCAGGGGATTTAGCATATCTTTCAAAAAAATGCAGAAAAGCACTCCATGAAGCTGGTCTTTTTAAGGCTAAGATATTTTTAACCAGTTCCATCGATGAAAGTGTGATTAAGTCCCTAAAGGGACAGGGTGCAGAGATAGATTATTTTGGTGTTGGTGACGCAATAGGAGTTAGTAAATCTAATCCGTGTTTTGGCGGGGTTTATAAGATTGTTGAAATAGACAAAAAACCTGTAATGAAATTATCTGAAGATATAATAAAAATATCTAATCCTGGGTTTAAAGAGGTTTACAGAATTTATGATGCTAATGGGATAGCTTACGCAGATTTGATTACCCTTGTACGGTCTGACGAAGACAAAGAAAAATTAATTCATAATGAAGATATTGTAATTAGAGATGAAAAGTATGAATTTAAATCAAGTGAGTTAAAAAGAGGAGAATATGCCATTAAATTACTGACAAAGAAATATGTTCAAAAGGGAAAAATAATGGAAAACTATAAGGAGTTATTAGACGTAGATCTATCCAGAGAATATTATTTAAGAGGTCTGGAGAAAATTTCCATAGAAAGAAGGAGGTTGGAAAACCCCCATACTTATAAAGTAAATCTTTCCACCCCATTGATTAATCTGAAATTTCAACTTATAAAAAAGATCAAGGAAACCATATAAAATTACCTTTCTTTGGTAGGTTCTGCTTCAACAATTATTAAAAAGTATAAAATCTCTATAAGATTTTTTATTTAATCTACAATTCCAAATAATTCATTTATAAATTTGCATTCTAAAAAGAAAAGATTAGGGATTCTTTTACCTTTAAAATTAAATTTTAGAGTAGTCATAATACTTCAATATTCTATAAGGTTTATGGTTCCCATAATCTTATCTGTAAAACTGAACTCTGTGATACTTTTTTAGAGTTTTCTGAAAAAACAGCCACGGCATAATTTCCATCAGGTAAACCTGTAGAATCTCCTTTCTCATACAGACCTTTCTAACCCCCTAATCTATATTAATATTAAATATAGATTTAGATTTTCCTCTAAAAATCCATTAATATCATTTATTTTTATTTTATATATTTTAGTATATATAGAATTATATAAATTCTTTTATTTCAAAGAGGTTTTAAAGGAATTTTCAGTTTTTACTGAATAAAATGTTATTGACATATTAAGAAGGAGGCATAAAATGAAGGATATATTAATAATTGGTGCCGGTCCCGGCGGCCTTTCAGCTGGTATGCTACTGGCATCTATGGGATATAAAGTAAATATATTTGAAAAGCAGGCTTATATTGGGGGGAGAAATTCATCCATAGATTTAGATGGTTATACT
>CAZUGM010000193.1:0-4343 GCA_964619915.1 uncultured Fusobacteriaceae bacterium
GACTTGATGGAGCTGAAAGATATATTAAAAAAATAAAAAAAGCTTCCTGCCAGCTGGCAGGAAGCTTTTTTTTATTTTTTAATTCCATACTATGAAGATCAACACTTCTATTTCTAAAAATAAACTTAAAAAAAATAACCACCTATACCAACTAATAGGACAAAAAGTTTTCAAAAAACCATAATCGCGGTTGACAAATTTATTTTCATGGTATATAACAGAAGGTGGAAATATTAAAATACGACTAATAATTACTCTTATTTTCGTTATTAACGATCTATTTCATTACAAAAAGAAATATTTTAGTTTATATTGCGATAAAAATATTGAGATTATAATCTTAAATTATTTTATTGTTCAAACTAATCAAATAAAGAGTTTAACTAAGGGGGCAACAAGTGACAGCAGATATTCAAGACGTAAACAAAATATTAAAAAAATACGAGTATAAAGATACTTCTTTAATACCTATATTACAGGAAGTACAAAAACTTAATGAGGAAAAATATATTTCTGAAGAGATGGCTAAATATGTAGCTACTGAAATGAAAATTTCTAAAACTAGAATCTATGAAGTAATAACATTCTTTTCTGCATTAAATGACAAGCCTAAGGGTAAATATTTCATACAACTGTGCAACAGTACGGTATGTGAAATAACAGATAAAGAAGCTATTGAAAATGCTCTGGTAAACGAACTTGGAATTCAAGTTGGTGAGACATCTCAAGACAAGATGTTCACATTGGAATATACACCTTGTTTCGGTGCCTGTGATGTTTCACCGGCTATGAGAATCAATAAAGTAGTCTACGGAAACTTAACAGAAAGTAAGATAAAAAGTATAGTGAGCAAATTAAGAGGTGATATCCATGAATAGAATTCAGAGAGTAATTACTGAAAATTTTAATACATATAAAGTAGATCAAATTGATAAATATATTGAAAATGGCGGTTTTCAAGGATTAAAAAACGCTTTGGAAAAAGGAAAAGACTTTATAATCGATGAACTGAACCTTTCCGGACTTCGTGGAAGGGGAGGAGCAGCATATCCTACAGGTAAAAAATGGAATGGGGGAAGAAAAAATCACGCCGATGTAAAATACGTTCTTTGTAATGCCGATGAGGGAGAACCGGCAACTTTTAAAGACAGAGAGTTATTGGTTAAAGACCCCTATAAGGTCTTAGAGGGTCTTGCTATTTCCGGGTACACTTTTGGAGCTAAGGAAGGATTTATCTATATAAGAGAAGAATATGAATTCTTGCATGACAAGATAAGAAAAGCTATAAAATTAGCAGAAGAAAAGGGGTATCTGGGAAAAAATATTTTAGGTACAGGATTTGATTTTTCTATAAAGGTATTTTCAGGTGCCGGTGCATATGTATGTGGTGAAGGATCAGCTTTAATAGAATCTATGGAAGGTAAAGCCGGTAGACCAAGAATGAAGCCCCCAAGAATCGGTGTTGAGGGATATATGGGAAAACCAACTCAGTCTAACAATGTAGAGACATTAGCAATAGTTGCTACCGTTTTAAAGATGGGAGCTGCTAACTATGCAAAATATGGAACAGAAAAAAGTATAGGAACTAAGATGATCAGTCTTTGCGGAAATGTAAAGAAACCCGGAACATATGAAATCCCATTTGGAATGAGTCTGAGAGAAATAATATACGATATCGGTGGGGGAATTGTAGGAGATAAAGACGTTAAATTCTTACAGCTAGGCGGAGTATCAGGGCCGTTAATGCCTAAACAATATATCGATACAAGATATACCTATGAAGATTTGGATGCTAAAGGATTTGGAATCGGATCAGGAGCTATTTTAGTAGCTGATGAGACTAAAAGTGTTATCAAATTTTTAGAATCAGTTAGTTATTTCTTCTTCCATGAATCTTGTGGAAAGTGTACTCCATGCAGAGAGGGAAAAAGACAGATGAAAAAATTAATAGATAAAATGTCTAAAGGAACTGCAACAACCAAAGATCTAAAAAATATAGAAAAAATCTCCAGGATAATGACAGATGCATCTTTCTGTGGATTGGGACAAACAGCAGCAACTGCAATGCTTACAGCTATAAAATATTTTTCACCGGAACTTTGTAGTTCTATAGATGAAATGAAGGCATTGTAGATTTACATTAAGTTAATTATAAACCAAGGGGGTCTAATAAGTGGTAAACCTTATTATAGATAATAAAGAAGTTCAAGTACCGAAGGGTACAACAATAATAGAAGCAGCAAAGAAGATACATATCAAGATACCTAGCCTGTGTCACCATCCAGACCAAACTGTAAAAGGAAACTGTAGAATCTGTTTAGTTGAAAATGAATGGGGTAAACTGGTAGCAGCTTGTTCTACAAAAGTATCAGAGGGAATGAAGATAAAGACAAACACAAAATTTGTAAGAGACACTCAAAAAGGTGTTTTAGAATTAATATTAGCAAACCATAACCAGGACTGTCTGAAATGTGATAGAAATGGTAACTGTGAATTACAGGATCTCTGTGAGAGATTTAATATTTCAAACAATAGTTTAGATGAAAATATAGTGGAAGCTCATGAGATAGATGACTTCAACTGCTCTATCGTAAGAGATTATTCTAAATGTATAAAATGTGGAAGATGTGCCGATGTCTGCAGAGAAGTGCAAAATGTAGATGTTTTAGCTGCAACTAACAGAGGTGCAGAATATGAATTTATACCTCGATTCGACAGAAAATTACATGAGACAGAGTGTGTATTCTGTGGCCAGTGTATAAAGGTATGTCCAGTCGGGGCAATCTATGAAAAATCCAGTATAGATCAAGTATTGACTGCTATAGATGATGAAGAATTACATGTAATAGTTCAGATAGCACCTGCAGTAAGGGTAAGTGTAGGAGAGTTATTTAATTTAGAACCTGGAAGCATTACAGAGGGGCAGATAGTATCAAGTCTTAAAAGAATAGGGTTTGAAAAAGTGTTCGATACCAATTTCTCAGCAGACCTGACTATCATTGAGGAAGGTTATGAATTAATCGACAGAATCACAAACGGCGGAAAATTACCTATGATCACATCATGTAGTCCAGGTTGGATAAACTATATCGAAGGACATGGGGAAGACCTATTAGAACACTTATCTACATGTAAATCTCCTCAGCAGATGTTCGGAGCTATCTCTAAGACCTATTATGCAGAAAAATTAGGTATTCATCCTTCTAAGATATTTACAGTTTCAATAATGCCGTGTACAGCAAAGAAATTTGAAGCTAACAGGGAAGAGATGAATTCTTATGGATTCCCAGATGTAGATGCCGTATTAACAACCAGAGAATTAGGTAGATTAATAAAATCTCAGGGAATAGACTTTGCAAACGTAGAAGAGGAAGCATTTGATGATCCATTTGGAATAGCATCAGGAGCAGGGGCAATATTTGGAGCCAGTGGAGGAGTAATGGAAGCTGCTCTTAGAAGTGTCTATGAAATACTCACTAAACAGGAATTAGAAAAATTAGAATTTGAAGAAGTAAGGGGTATGCAGGGAATAAAGGAGGCTACTGTAAATATAAATGGAAATGATATAAAGGTAGCTGTTGCTCATGGTTTAGGAAACGCTAAGCAGATAATGGAAGATATCAGAGTAGGAAAATCAGATTATACCTTTGTTGAAATAATGGGGTGTACCGGTGGATGTATCGGTGGCGGAGGACAGCCAATCGAAAAAACTAAAGAAACAAAACAAAAAAGAATGGATGCACTATACTCTATTGATAGTAATAAAGAGCATAGATCTTCCCATAAAAACCCAACAATAATTAAATTATATGAGGAATTCTTAGGAGAACCTAACGGACATAAAGCTCACGTTCTCTTACATACAACATATAAGGGGAGAAAATTATAATATTTCAACCTGATATATTGTAAAAAACTAAAATAACTACTGAAAAACAGGAGAAGATCTCCTGTTTTTTATTTTCCAGAAAACTATAATATTTGTTGAAAAATTCAAATTATTGGATAAATAATTTTACTTTTTCTAGAAATAACAAAAATCAACAGACAAAAAAAATGACTTTTATATTTAATAAAAGTCATCTTTCTTCTTTTACACCAAAGTCTCCGCAATTTCAAGGAGTTCCTTTGGATCTTCTATAAAGTAATCCGGGTCATGTTTTTTTAAATTAGCAGATGTATTAAATCCCCATCCCACAGAAATAATAGGCACTCCTACTTTTTTACATGCCTCTATATCCCTCGTCTCATCTCCTACATATATGATTTTATCCAATTTTTCTATATTCATCATAAACTGGTTCATAAACGGGTTCATAAACCTGTCCATGAGGCGGATGAAG
>CAZUGM010000194.1:0-4310 GCA_964619915.1 uncultured Fusobacteriaceae bacterium
AAAAAGATATAATTAAAGGGAAAAGAGGACCTAATGGTGGATATAAGATTACCAGAGCCCCTGAAGATATTACAGTGCTTGAACTCTATGAAATCTTAGATGAAGAGGTAAAGGTAGTGGACTGCAATGAAGGAACTAATCAAAGATGTATTAAAGATAATTGCAGAATCAGCTGTCTGTGGTCACAGTTAGACAATGCATTGAAGGAGATCTTGGGGAAAACTACCTTAGCAGATCTTATGAAAAATAAGGATATGATATAGTCCATGATAAGTGTAGTTGTAGAAAAAGAAAATATAAAGGGAAATATAGTTGAAATAAGGGATAAAAAGGATATCAATCATCTAAAAAATTCATTTCGTATGAGTGTAGGAGATGACATCAGGGTAGTTGATGGTGAAAAGGAGTATAGGTGTGAGATACTTTCACTGGAAAAAAAAGAGATCTTAGGTGAGATAAAGGAAGTTTTGGAAGATAATTATTCAACCTCTGTAAAGGTGGATATAGCCTTGGGATTGTTAAAAAATGACAAGATGGATCTGTCTATACAAAAATTAACTGAGATAGGAATTAATAAAATCATTCCCATGAAGACAAAAAGAACAGTTGTAAAAGTAAAGGAAAAAAAAGATAAGTGGGACGTAGTGTCTACAGAAGCATTGAAACAATGTCAGGGTGTAAGAAAAGTAGAGATAGCTGAACCCACTAATTTAAAGGATATTAATTTTGGTGAATATGATCTGGTATTTTTACCCTATGAAGGGGCTGACGGAAATAAGATAACCAACTATGATGGGTTGGATAAATTAAACAAAATCTTATATCTTATAGGGCCAGAAGGTGGATTTGCTGACTCAGAGGTAGAATTTTTGCATGAAAAAGGTGTGAAAATAATTTCTCTAGGGAGAAGGATACTGAGAGCAGAGACCGCAGCTATAGTAGCAGGAGGAGTAATTTTAAATGAAATTTGGTAAGAGAGTAGCTTTTTATACTCTAGGATGTAAAGTAAATCAATACGAGACTGAGAGTATAAAAAAACAGTTTTTAGAAGAAGGGTACGAAGAGGTAAGTTTTCAAGAAAAGTCAGATTATTATATAGTCAATTCATGTACTGTAACGAGTATAGCTGATAAAAAAACCAGAAATATATTGAGCCGGGCAAAAAAGCTGAACAAAGACTCTGTGGTTATAATAACAGGATGTTATGCTCAGACTGACGGAGAGAGTCTGTTGGAAAAAGACTATATAGACTATGTTGTAGGAAATACTAACAAAACTGATATTTTGAAATTAGTGAGATCGTTAGAGGAAAAAAAAGAGACAGAAAAAGTAGTTTCTCATAATATATTTGATGATCATGAATATTGTGAATTAGAATTTGCCACAATGAGAGAGATGAGCAGGGCCTATGTGAAGATCCAGGACGGGTGTAATGAATTTTGTTCTTACTGCAAGATCCCCTTTGCCAGAGGAAGAAGCAGAAGCAGAAAGTTAGAAAGTATCCTGACTGAGGTCGAGATATTGACCGGGGAAGGGTATAAGGAAATCATATTAATAGGTATAAATATGGGTGTCTATGGAGAAGATTTAGAAGAGGGAAAAAACTTTGAAGACCTGTTAGAAGCAGTTACTGCAATAGAAGGTGTAGAGAGAGTAAGACTTGGGTCTATCTATCCAGACAAGATAAACGATAGATTTATAGATATTATGACAAATAACCCTAAGATGATGCCTCATCTTCATATATCTCTCCAGTCTTGTGATGATGAAGTTCTGAAATTAATGAAAAGAAAATATGGAACGGAACTGATAAAAAATAGGTTGTTAGGATTGAAAGAAAAGGTGAAGGATCTGGAATTTACAGCAGATGTAATTGTAGGATTTCCACAGGAAAAAGATGAGAATTTTCAAAATACTTATAATCTGATAGAAAAGATCGGGTTTTCAAATCTCCATATTTTCCCATATTCTGACAGAGAAAATACTGTAGCCAGCAGATTGTCTGGTAAGGTAGATGGAAATGATAAGAAAGACAGAACTAAAAAGCTAGAGAGTCTGAGAAAAGAGATGGAGCAGTTATCAAAGGAAAAAAATATCGGGAAGAAAACAAAGGTATTGGTGGAAACTATAAAAGACGGTTATGCTTATGGATATACAGAGAACTATCACAGGATAAAAATGATAGATTCCGGGTATAAAGTAAGCGAGATAGTAGAAGTAGAAATATATTTAGAAGAGGGGAAACTTTATGGCAAAGAGACAAAAAAAATCTAAATTATTGAGCATTATAATATTTCTTGTGATAACTCTAATAGGTTTGTTGTATATGAATATTAACAATAATAACAAAAAAATAATAGATCTTCCGAGATATATGGTTATTGGAAAAGAAAATGTATTTGTTGTATACGAAGATAAACTATCGCTCAGTATACCCTTTGATATTCAGCTGAACGGGGATAAGACCATAGCAGATCTGAATAGGGTAGGAAACTATCGTGGAATTATGGATGGGATAAATGAACTACTTCCGGAAAAAGTAGAAAGTTTTGAAGTGGTAAAAAAAGGTGCGGTCAGACTAAATGTAGCTTATAAATATAATGTCCCGGAAGTTGTAATAGAGGACAAGAGGTATGTATTGACCTCTAATTTAAATTCACTGTTTATGAAAAAGTACTATAAATCCAATGGAGAAACTTCGGAAAATGTAATAGTGGATGTATTGAACGGTAATGGAAGATCTGGTTATGCAGGCAGAACAGGAAAGAAGATAGAGGCAGCTCTTTCATATAAATATAATGCCGCTAATTATGAAAGGGATAGTGAGTATAGTTATATAATCAACAAAGATTTACAGACATATCAAATAGAAGACCTGATTATGAATTTAGATGAAAAATATATCAAGATAAAATCAGAATTAGATCTGCCGACCCTGGCTAATGCTGTGATAATTTTAGGTAAAGAGGAGAATATCCAGACTAAAATTAATATCCATGGTACAGATAAAGTAACCGGGTCTGCTAAAAATATTTTGGTGAAAGACGGCTATAAAAATATCTCTACAGGGACTGAAAATGGTAATTTAACTGTAGTGGAATATAGATCGGAAGACTATTATATAGCCTATAAGATAGCTAAAAAATTAGGGATACAAAACATGGTAGAGAGTAACAATGGAGAAAATAACATAATCAATGTCTACATAAAAGAATAGGGGGAACTATGTTAGAAAAGTTAGAGAAAATAGTGGAGGCTATTGAGAGCAAGAAGGGGCAGGAATTGGTAATCCTTGATTTTGAAGGAAAAAATTCTCTATGTGATTATGCTGTAATATGTACAGGATCATCTAATAGAAATATAAGAGCTATCTCAGAGGAAGTAGAAGCTAAATTGATGGAATTGGATGAAAGAAGATTACACATAGAGGGACAGGACGAAGCTCATTGGATCTTGATCGATGGGGATGATGTAATGATTCATGTTCTAGACCAAGAGATGAGAGATTTATACAGATTAGAGGAGTTATGGGGATATGCCAGTGTAATTTTCCCTAGATTAGATGCTTAATTTTTTTATTCTGGTTTTAATCTTTTTAGAAAATTCTTTGGTAGTAACTTTTCCTTATAACATGATAGCTCTTCCGTATTTAACATACTTAGCTTATAAAAGAGGTAAAAATGGGATATTTGAGGTTATATTAATATGCCTGATAATATCTAGGGATAAAAATGTTTTGATAGAACTATGGATTATTTTTATTATTATATTTATGATAAGTTATTTTTTGTCGAAGGTGTTAGGATATGAAAAGGTAAATATAGTTTATTATAGTTTGATACAATTTATTATTTATGGAACATATTTATATATAAAATTGCCGTATTTTCATCCCTATCAAGGGGTAATTATGTTTTGTGGATATCTGCTACTTAACTATAGTTTTATAAAAAAATTAAGGAAAAATATATGAAATTAAAAAGAAAAATGCTGTCGGTAAAATTAAAAAGATCGGAAAAAGGAAGGGGAGAGAACTTCCTGATAATAGTTGCAATCATATATAGTTTGATCTTTGCACGACTTTTTTTTATGCAGATAGTAAAGGTAGAAAAATATAAAAAGATGTCTAATAAAAACAGTATTAAAGTAAAGAGGATAAACGGTTATCGTGGTAAAATATACGATTCCGAGGGAAAACTCTTGGTAAACAATGAAGCTGGATACAGGTTAGTTTATCTGAATGAAAGAAAATATGGTGAAAAAAAATTAGATGTGATGTCAAAAATTTTGGGATATGATACGGAAATGAT
>CAZUGM010000195.1:0-4308 GCA_964619915.1 uncultured Fusobacteriaceae bacterium
GGATAAGCTAGAGTTTCCAACGTTGCCTGCAAGCGGAAAGAAGATAGCGGTTCCCCTTGTACCAGTATCCATTATAGCCGGTGATATACTTATAGAGAGAGATACAATTTCAGGAAACGAGAGAAGAAAAATAATGAAAGAAGCCGAGGTAGAACTTGTCAACAAAGGGAGGGTAGTGGAAAAAAGCAGACCCAATATTGATGGATTTTTTATGTTTGAAGATATCAAGCCTGGGGAGTATACCCTGAGGATAAAGTACAAAGGAGAGAAACCAATAAGACTCAAAAGCACGGAACTCCCAGTCAGCATAGAAGCAGGAGAATACGGTGATTTTTATGACGGCTTTGTATTTGAAATGGAGGATAAAATATAAACCAGACATTTTTTTAGTGCCTGGTTTATATTTTTTTATTATATTTTTTATAGCCGGTAATACTTTTTAGTCCTTTAAAAATGTCCGAATCTCCTCTGCTTCTTTTATAATTTTTTCATAACCTTCATTATAGCTTTTATTTAATTTTTCAAAATCTCTGGTTAATATTGAAATATCTGTGTCAGGTCTAATTATATATGCGATTCCTTTTTCTTCCAATTTTTCCAGCTCCTCCAGAGTTTTATTATATTTTTCATGTCTTTTTTTTAAAATTTCAACCAAATTGGGATATTCTTTATAGACTACAGAGGAAGCATTGAGATACCAGGGTGATCTTTCAACATGTCCTTTTGGATGAGTCAAAACAATCAATAACTTTTTATTCCCGTCCAGCAGAGCTTTCTTATATGGGATAGGATCGGATACTCCTCCGTCAATATAATATTTGTCACTAATTTTGACAAAATCTGTCAATCCCGGGTAAGCACAGGAGGCCTTTAAAGTTTTTTCAAAACAATTTATTTTATTTTTTTCAAAATAATGAGGCCGGCCAGTCTCAACATTTGTTGCTACAGATAAAAATCTTTTAGTACTTCTATTAAATGCACGATAATCAAAAGGATTTTTAAATTTATTCATCATAATAAAAACAAAATCAGAGTGTAAGATACACTCATTGGTAAAGATCCTTTTCATATCAAAGAAGTCATCGTTAAGAATACACTCTATCAACACTTCTTTGTTCCTGCATTTTTGATTGGTTATATATGATGCACCAGTATAAGCTCCCATGGAAACACCGATAACATAAGACAGGTGAATTTCTTTTTCTAAAAAAGCATCTAAAACACCAGATGTAAAAATTCCTCTCATTCCTCCTCCTTCGAGAATTAAAGCACTTTTTTCCATATTTTTCCTCCATAACTGACAATCAACTATTAAATATTTTTATATAAAACTACTAAGACAAAACAACACAGTCTAAGAATAACATCTAAAGTTTCTTATGTGAAGTAGTTTCCCAAATGGAAACTATTAATTTTTTACTCCCTGTTAATATAATTAATATAAAAAATAAATTGGAGGAGACATAGATGGATAAAATATATTTAGATTAATTATTTTAAATTCTATTTATTTTTATAGCCTAAAGTTTAAATTTATGGTATAGTACGCCTAAATATATAGTTGAGGAGGAGTAAAATTATGAATATAGGGTATCTATTGATGATATCATCAATGATTATATGGGGGAGTGTCGGGATATTTGTACGATATATTGACCAGCCTCCAGAGGTTATCGTTTTTTTCAGAGTATTTATAGCATTTATAATGCTTGGGGTATTAAAATTTGTAAAAAAAGAAGATAATAGCGGATATAAACTGTCCCTTAAAGAATATGCAATACTTTTTATGAGCGGACTATTTATTGCACTGAACTGGTTTTTCTTTTTTCGGGCAATTAAAGTTACAACTATTGCTTCGGCAACAATGAGTTACTATGTAGCACCTGTTCTGGTAACTCTCCTTTCGGTTTTCCTGTTGAAGGAAAGTATCAATAAAAAAACTTTAATTGCAGTTGGGTTAAGCTTTTCAGGGATAATTTTAATGACCTTAATGGGTTCTGAAAAAGGAAGTAATTTTAATATAGCAGGTGTTGGATACGGACTGATCGCTGCATTTTTTTATGCCTTAGTCACAATAAGTGTAAAAAAGCTAAAAGATGTACCATCCCATAAGATCACTTTATTTCAAATGGGGATCTCCTCATTGATCTTTTTTCCTGTTATCAGGCATATGAATACATTTAATGCAATGTCATTAACCTTGATGATCGTAGTCGGTGTTATCCACACGTGTATAGCATTAAACCTATATTTTGAAGGGATAAAAAGGATAAAAGTTCAGCATGTAGGAGTTTTATCCTATATAGACCCACTGGGAGCTGTTATATTAGGAGGTCTGTTTTTTAATGAAATGCCGGGAATCTCAACAATTATAGGAGGGGGAATGATTTTATCGGCGACCTATATAATTTTAAAGAGAAAAGCATAAGATCTAAGAATTCTTCTGAAATTATATATATAAATATATTCCAATAAAAAGAGAGCTTTTAAAGCTCTCTTTTTTCAGCAAATCTCCCTTTACCTGAGATTTTTATAAGTTATTCCTATGCTATTTCTTCGCTTACTTTTTTCCTGAATAGACCATTTAAAATAAGGGCTAAAGCTCCATCACCTGTAACATTACAAGCTGTTCCAAAACTATCCTGTATTGCAAAAATAGTCAAGACAAGAGCTACTCCTGTATCATCAAAACCTAAAACAGATATAATAATTCCGATGGATGCCATTACAGTCCCCCCAGGAACTCCTGGAGCACCTACAGCAAAAATTCCAAGAAGTACTATAAATAAAATCATAGTAGGTAGAGCCGGCATAGAACCATAAAGAATTTTTGATACTACCATGATGAAGAAAACTTCTGTTAAAACCGATCCGCATAGATGAATAGTTGATCCCAGAGGGATTGCAAATTCTGCAATTTCGTCATCTAAAGCATCACTGGATTTTGCACATTTTAATGCAACCGGAAGAGTTGCGGCAGAAGACATTGTCCCAACAGCAGTTAAATAGGCCGGCCCATATTTTTTTAACACTCTCATCGGGTTTTTTCCGCTGACTAATCCGGCTATCCCATACAACAATGCCAGCCAAATAAAATGACCTATCAATATAATAACCACAACTTTTAAGAAAACCGGAAGCTGCTTTGTAATTATCCCCTCATAAGCAAGTGTTGCAAATGTTGTTGTGATGAAAAATGGCAGTATTGGGATTATTATTTTATTTACGATGTCTAAAGTTATATTGTTTAAATCATAAAGAATTTTTTCCACATAGGTTGAACCAGTTCGAACTGTGGCAAGCCCAACAAAGATAGATAAAACTAATGCTGACATTACCGACATAATTGGGGGTATATTTAATTTAAATAAAATTTCTGGTATAACCCTTAAATTTTCACTGGCTACACTGATATTTAAATTTGGTATCAAACTATATCCTGCAACCATTGAAAAAGATGCTGCTCCTACTGATGAAACATACGCCAGCAAGATCATCGCCCCCAGCATCTTACTTGCATTGGCTTTAAGTTTTGCAATTGCCGGAGTTATAAACCCAAGTATGATAATTGGAACAACAAAAAATATTATTTGCCCCAGCAGATATTTCACTGTGGCAATTAATACAATCACATTTTCTCCCACATACAACCCAATAAAAATTCCTAAAAAAACTCCTACCAATAGTTTCACTATTAAACTATCTAACATTTTCCTCATCCTTACCCTCCTATAATATATATTTCCTTTAATATTACAGTACAATTGCAAAGCGTGTCAACAGCAGTTTTAAGTTATTTTTAATTTTAATTTTAGAATCTATCCGGTAAATTAAAGAGATGTTTTTCAAAATTAGACATAACAATATATTCTGAACCAATAGAATAGAGAGCTTTTACAGCTCTCTTTTTCAGATATATCCCTCTGCTCCTTTATTATTTCAAAAAAATCATTCCCTCTGTCTCATAGCCTAATTTTTTGGCTGTATTTAAATATTGTTCCAACAATTCCTCTGACATCTCAGTATCTCTCCTCTTTAATACCCATAAATATTTACTTCTACCTCCTCCAACTAAAGCATATTTATAGTCTTTATCCACATAGAGAACATTATAGCTTCCGTAAAATGGCCTGAAAAAAGATACCTTTAATCTTCCCAATTGAGGAGTTTCTTTGACATACCCCTTACTGGTACTCCACTCTTGTTTTTCCTCGCTCCATCCCCTATTGACAGCTATGATCTTATTTCCCTCCCTGGAATAGTTGGCGGTTACCTCTGTAAGTCCCCTCTCAAATTTGTTGTCCGTTC
>CAZUGM010000196.1:0-4287 GCA_964619915.1 uncultured Fusobacteriaceae bacterium
GATCAATGCAAATTTAAAGGCTCCCGCTATATCTAATTTAAATGCAATAGGTGCTATTGACGGCGGCATAGACATTATCTGTGTAGGAAGTTCAACAACCCCTATCATCATCCCTAAAACGGTAGTGGTGATCATACCTATGAGCATTCCACCCTTCACATTTCTAAGTTCTAACAGAGCCGATACCATGATTCCTATCACTCCTAATACAACTGTAGGAGTAAATTTACCCAGAGATACAAATGTTGCAGGATTTGCTACTATAAGTCCCATACTTTTTAAACCTATAAAAGCTATAAAAAGTCCGATTCCCGCTGTAGAAGCTATCTTCAGTTCCACAGGAATTGCCTGTGCTATCCTCTCTCTTATTCCCCCAATAGACAGAACCAAGAAGAACAATCCAGATATAAATACAACTCCCAATGCTGTTTCCCAGGGTATTCCCTTTCCGATAACCAATGTATAGGTAAAAAATGCATTAAGCCCCATCCCTGGTGCTAATCCCAGTGGTGCATTTGCCCAGAAAGCTGCTATCAAACTACCGATTGCAGCACTTAAACATGTAATAGTAATAAGAGCCCCTTTATCCATCCCTGTATCTGACATTATGGAAGGATTTACAAATATAATATATGACATAGTCATAAACGTAGTAAGTCCCCCAATAACCTCTTGCTTTACCGAAGTTTTTCTTTCGGTTAAATTAAACATTTTTTCCAACATCCTACTTCCCCCGTCCTTAAATTTTTAATAGGTAGAATCCCCCAGATAATAAAAAAAGGTTCTGTTTCCCTTTGTTTTAGAAAAACAGAACCTATATATATTAAAATATTAGGTATCTATCTTCTTATAGTCAGCTCTTTAAGGTAGCTGGTAGAAACTTTTCGCCATATCCGAAATTTATATAAGATTTTTTATTGAAGAGATTATACCACTTTTTTCATAAAATTACAAAATTTTTCGTATAAAGCGCCTATATACCTTAGGAAAGTTTCTCCTCTTTGTGGTATAATAATTTTAAAATAAATATAAAATATTTTGCCATAGGCAGGAGGTAAAGTTATGAAAATATTGGTAACTGGAGGAGCCGGATACATCGGTTCTCATACAGTGATAGAGTTATTAAAGGAAAACTATGAGGTAATTATTGTGGATAATTTTTCCAATAGTAATCCAAAGGTATTGGACAGGATAAAGGAGATCTCAGGGAAGGAATTTAAATTTTACGAGATAGATCTGTTAGATAAAGATAATTTAAACAAAGTATTTACAGAGAATAAGATAGATGCTGTAATCCATTTTGCAGGATATAAGGCTGTAGGAGAATCGGTGGCCAAACCTATCGAATACTACCACAACAACCTGACTACCACATTTGTTCTATGCGAAGTAATGAAAAACCACGGTGTTAAGAAGATCGTATTCAGTTCTTCTGCAACTGTATACGGATTGAACAACACATCTCCACTGCTAGAAACTATGCCCCTAAGTGCCACAAACCCATATGGAAGCACAAAACTTATGATAGA
The DNA here is from genome assembly GCA_964619915.1 of uncultured Fusobacteriaceae bacterium. GTDB lineage: Bacteria > Fusobacteriota > Fusobacteriia > Fusobacteriales > Fusobacteriaceae > Psychrilyobacter. The sequence goes on from CAZUGM010000196.1 coordinate 1,530, forward strand.
ACAGATCTTAAACGACCTGTATATCTCTGATGATCAGTGGGGAATTGCCCTCCTAAGATATTTCAACCCCATCGGAGCCCATGAAAGCGGAAGGATCGGAGAAAATCCAAATGGTATTCCAAACAACTTAATGCCGTATATCACCCAGGTAGCCGTAGGAAAAAGGGAGAAATTAAGTGTCTTCGGATCTGACTACGATACCCATGACGGGACCGGAGTCCGGGACTATATCCATGTAATTGATCTGGCTATCGGTCATATCAGAGCTCTGGAAAGATTCAAGGATAAAACCGGGGTAGAAGCATATAACTTAGGAACTGGAAATGGAATCAGCGTTCTGGATCTGGTAAACACATTTATGAGAGTAAACAATGTAAAGATCCCATATGAATTAGTGGGAAGAAGAGCCGGAGATGTAGCTACCTGCTATGCCAACTCTGAAAAAGCTCTGAAGGAATTAAACTGGAAAACTGAAAAAACTTTAGAAGATATGTGCAGAGATTCATGGAAATGGCAGTCCAATAACCCAGAGGGATATTAAGATGAAGATATTTGTTATGTCAGACATACACGGTTCAATCTACTATCTGGAAAAAGCATTGGAATGTTTTAAAAGGGAGGGGGCAGATTATCTCCTGATATTGGGAGATATCCTTTATCACGGACCCCGTAACCCTCTTCCTACAGATTACAACCCAAAATTAGTCGCTGAAAAATTGAACCTGTATAAGGATAAGATCATAGCCCTCAGAGGAAACTGTGACAGCGAGGTAGACCAGATGCTTTTGGAGTTTCCTATTATGAGTGATTTCACCAATCTATTTTTAGGAGGTAAACGTATCTTTGCTACCCACGGCCACCTATTTACCGATGAAAAACTTCCCATAGGTAAGGGGGATATTCTGATCTCCGGCCATACCCACCTGCCATTGGCAGAAAAAAAAGATATCTATATATTTAATCCGGGATCTATCACTCTTCCAAAAGGTGGAAATTCCAATTCATATGGAATTTTAACCTCTTCCACCTGGGAAATTAAAGATCTGGATGGTCAAATCTTTAAATCTATTGAATATTAAAAAAAGTACGACGTTATATCCTAAATAAAAAAATCCCTTAAAATAGTAGTTTACTATTTTGGGATTTTTTTTTAATTAGTGTCATCATCATCTTCATTTTTAGTTTCAATACTATCGGTATATTTTCTATCCTTTAAGATATAATATACCAGAGTCAATATCAGTTTAGCACTGTTATCTGTTATTTTTTTTAATATCCCGTGTTTCTCAGTAGCGACCAGATGAAGTTTATATCCGGATTCCAAAATTTTAAGAACATATTTATCGTCTTCCTCATAGGGTGTAAATACCAATAGTGCCGCCAAGTAAAATATTATAATAGCCAATACTACCAACAACAGCATAATATACATCATCACAATCACCTCCCAATTCTATACTATATATATACTATATTATTTCTGTTTTTCCTATAAATACTGAGAATTATTTCTGAATTATTCCTATAACAGAACCGTTATCGTACTTTATTCGAACAACCTCAGAATCCATTATATTACTCATACAGATGGAGCTGGACCTGGAAATATAAGCCCTGTCCAATGGATAGGCAAATCCTTCCAGAGTCAATGAATCTATCGGAGTAAGGGGAATAAAGGAAATAGTTTTTCCGCCTTGATTTTTAATTTCCATATCTTTTTTTACCCAGAATATAATCTCCCCCTCATCTTCATATGTAACATTTTGGTATTTCTCCAGGAGATTAAGGTTGGTTAAAAAATGGTCTGTTCGTCCTCCTAACCCTCCCAGGATTAAAACTTCTTTATATTCAGCCGTTACTCTTTCTAAGATCAGCTCCCCGTCTGTAAAATCTTTGGATGCAGGAAATTTTTCAAATTTCACTTCTAATTTTTTATAATGAGTTTTGGCCTCCTCTGTGATAGAGTCCAGATCTCCCAATATCAGTTTAGGAGTAACTTCTAAATTATAGGCATGATTTGCTCCCCCATCTGCACAATATATATCATACTCTCTGTATCTTATATTCCTATAATAATCTGCCTTTAAATTAACCCTTCCACTTAAAAATATTATCGCCTTTTCTTTCATAAGTTTACTCCTTTTTTTTACTCTTTTTCCGTGTTTACCTCTATAAATACAGGCAGATGATCTGAAATTACCTTTCTTATCTCTCTGTAGTTGTTGTCTGTAAAATCTACTACCCCGCTCCTGCCTGTATACCAGCCTTCCATCAATTGATAGGGGTAGAAGATGTGGTCATAACTAGATACCAGGCCAGTTTTTCCTATGGTTGTCTTTTGGTTAGGAGGTATTGCATCGACAATCATATCACTATGTTTTAAAAAACCAGAAAAAGCCTCATCATAGGAGGGAATATTGAAGTCTCCTCCGATTATAACTATATTTTCTTTCTCACTCCTATCATACTCCTCTTTAAACCAGTCATATACATCTGTCAGCTGCATAGCTTCCAGCTGCCTCTCAGTTTTTTTCTCCCCAAATATGGAATGTACCAGAACATAGGTGAATTTAAAGTCTCCCACTTGAAATTTTGCTCCATATGGTTCCCTCATAAATTTTTTTCCCCTGTCTTCCTCCGGATAAAATTTTCCTTTTTTTAGGAGTTTCACCCTGTCCGTCCTATAGATATATGCAAAATATTCCCTGTATTTCCTGCTGCCCACTGCATAGGGAGAGATATGGTACCTCCACTCTAT
>CAZUGM010000197.1:0-4286 GCA_964619915.1 uncultured Fusobacteriaceae bacterium
AAGAAGTGCTTTTTATATGGCGCGCCCAGCAGGATTCGAACCTGCGACCCCCGGAAGTAGTTTTCCTTGCTGGGATGGGGACTTTTTTGGCACCCTGTATTATACCTCTTGTGCCCAGTTATCTTTCTTATATAAGCGGAATAGTGATGGGAAAAGAACATGGAGGTAAACAAAAATTTAAAGTGCTCCTCCATACATTGTTTTTTATATTGGGATTTGGGACAGCTTTTTCAGCTTTACAGATATTGCTTTTTAATTTCACCAACCTTGCCAGCAGACTCATCGGGAACAATATATTGAATATGATTTTTGGTGGAATTATAATAATGATGGGTCTTCATATGGTAGGAGTTTTTAAGATAACTAAGATGTACTCTGAAAAGAGGATGAATTTTAATTTTATTCGGAGAAATATAGGTACCTCCTACCTCTTTGGATTTGCCTTTGGGTTTGGATGGACACCCTGTATGGGTCCTGTCCTTTTTACAGTGATGTCATATTTGGCAGGCGCTGATACTGTATGGATGGGAGTGTTTTATATCTGGATCTATACTTTTGGACTAGGAGTCCCGTTTATGATATTTGAACTGTTTATGGATAAAAGCAATAAACTGGATTTTATAAAGAAGAACTTTTTGTTTTCGGAGAAGGTCAGCGGGGTAATCCTCATTATAATGGGAATGCTTTTGGCTCTGAACAAGATGACAATTTTTCTCAGCTGGGGATTCAGGGATGAGATAGTGGAATTTTTTAGAAGGGTGTTCTGATATGAGGTATATTTATAATAAAACGTCATAAATATAATAAATATTGGGAAGAGAGAAGATTTTATCTTAAAATCCGGACTTTTTTCTATATATATTGGAGATTAATTTTTTTTTAAAAATAAAATAAATTTTTTAAGAGCTAGGGTATTTATCCTAGCTCTTATTTTATAAAGACCACACTGCCTTGTGGTTCGCAATTCTAGCCTTATTTTCATTAGAATTATATCAAAAAAAGTATTGACGTAGTTTTAAAACTCTGATATACTAATCTAGTTGTGAAATAAAATTAATTTTCAAATTATTTAGATGATGAGAAAAAAAGAAAAGGAGGGTAAAGATGCCTACTATTAACCAATTAATAAGAAAAGGAAGAAAGACTTTAGAGTCTTCTAAAACATCACCAGCATTAAAAGGAAACCCACAAAAAAGAGGAGTTTGTGTAAGAGTTTATACTTCTACACCAAAGAAACCAAACTCAGCTTTAAGAAAGGTTGCCAGAGTAAGATTAACTAACGGAATTGAAGTTACTGCTTACATTCCAGGAATCGGACATAACTTACAAGAGCATTCAATTGTTCTTTTAAAAGGTGGAAGAACAAAAGACTTACCAGGGGTAAGATATAAAGTAATTAGAGGAGCTTTAGATACTGCAGGAGTAGCAGACAGAAAGCAATCAAGATCTAAGTACGGAGTAAAAAAAGGATAATTACTAAAACAAATTAGGAGGTGCAAAAAAATATGTCAAGAAGAAGAGCAGCAGTTAAAAGAGACGTTTTAGCTGATTCAAGATATGGAGATAAAGTTGTAACTAAATTTATAAATTCTATCATGTTAGATGGAAAGAAATCTTTAGCAGAGTCTATTTTTTATGGAGCTATGGATTTAATAAAGGAAAAATCAGGTGAAGAGGGATACGAAACTTTCAAGAAAGCTATCGAGAACATCAAGCCTCAATTAGAAGTTAAATCAAGAAGAATTGGTGGAGCTACTTATCAAGTACCAGTAGAAGTAAGACCTGTTAGACAACAAGCATTAGCTTTAAGATGGTTAACAACTTACACTAGAAACAGAAAAGAGTACACAATGGTTGAAAGATTAGCTAACGAATTAATCGCGGCGTCTAACAACGAAGGTGCTACTATCAAGAAAAAAGAAGATACTTATAAGATGGCAGAAGCTAACAGAGCTTTCGCACATTACAAGTGGTAAGAACTAAGTTTAATATAACTTAGTTTTTCACGTATATATATATATAAAGTTCGAGGAGGAAAACCATAATGGCTAGAGAAATTTCTTTAGATCAAACTAGAAATATAGGAATCATGGCTCATATCGACGCTGGTAAGACAACTACAACTGAGAGAATCTTACTTTACACTGGTGTAACTCATCAAATTGGAGAGGTACATGACGGTGCAGCTACTATGGACTGGATGGAGCAAGAGCAAGAAAGAGGAATCACAATCACTTCAGCAGCAACAACTTGTTTCTGGAGAAATCATAGAATAAACATCATCGATACTCCAGGTCACGTGGACTTCACAGTAGAAGTTGAAAGATCATTAAGAGTATTAGATGGAACAGTTGCAGTTTTCTCTGCAGTTGATGGAGTACAACCACAATCTGAAACAGTTTGGAGACAAGCTGACAAGTATAACGTACCAAGAATGGCTTTCTTTAACAAGATGGACAGAACAGGTGCAGACTTCAAGATGTGTGTAAACGACATCAAAGAAAAGTTAGGATCTAACCCAGTTCCTGTACAATTACCAATTGGTGCAGAAGAGAACTTCGAAGGAATCATTAACTTAATCACAATGAAAGAAATGAAGTGGCCTTTAGACACTAAAGACGGTCAAGATATGGAAATAGTAGATATCAGACCTGAATTATTAGAAGAAGCTGAAGCTGCTAGAGAATTCATGATCGAATCTATCGTTGAGACAGATGACGTATTAATGGAAAAATTCTTTGGTGGAGAAGAAATCACAGTTGCTGAATTAATAACTGGATTAAGAAAAGCTACAATTGCAAATGAAATCGTTCCTGTAACATGTGGAACTGCATTTAAAAATAAAGGAGTTCAACCATTATTAGACTTAATCGTTGACATCATGCCTTCACCAGTAGATATCGGTGCAATCGCAGGTACTGACGTTAAAGATGAAACTATAGCAATGGATAGAAAGCCTGGAGATGACCAACCATTCTCTGCGTTAGCATTTAAAATAATGACTGACCCATTCGTTGGAAGATTATCTTTCTTCAGAGTATACTCTGGAACTTTAGCAAAAGGTTCATATGTATTAAACTCTGTAAAAGGTAAGAAAGAAAGAGTAGGAAGAATCCTACAAATGCATGCAAATAAAAGAGAAGAGATAGAAGTAGTATACTGTGGAGATATCGCAGCAGCGGTAGGTCTTAAAGATACTACAACTGGAGATACTCTATGTGATATGGATAACCCTATCATCTTAGAAAGAATGGAATTCCCAGATCCAGTTATCTCAGTAGCTGTTGAGCCAAAAACAAAGGCTGACCAAGAGAAAATGGGTATCGCTTTAAGTAAACTTGCTGAAGAAGATCCTACTTTCCAAGTTAAGACAGACGAAGAAACTGGACAAACTATCATCTCTGGAATGGGTGAACTTCACTTAGATATCCTAGTTGATAGAATGAAGAGAGAATTCAAGGTAGAATCAAACGTAGGTAAACCACAAGTTGCTTACAGAGAAACTATCACAACTGAAACTGATACTGACATGAAATATGCTAAGCAATCAGGTGGAAGAGGTCAATACGGACACGTTAAGATCAAAGTATTCCCTAACCCAGGAAACGGTTTCGAATTCGAAAACAAAGTTACTGGTGGAGCAATCCCTAGAGAATACATTCCTGCAGTTGAAAAAGGTTGTAAGGAAGCACTTGAAGGCGGAGTTATCGCTGGATACGCAATGGAAGATGTTAAGGTTACATTATATGATGGATCTTACCATGATGTTGACTCGAACGAGATGGCATTTAAAATTGCAGGATCAATGGCAATGAAGAAAGCAGCAAGAGAGTGTAACCCAGTTATACTTGAACCTGTTTTCAAAGTAGAAATAACTACTCCAGAAGAGTACATGGGTGACTTAATTGGTGACGTTTCTTCTAGAAGAGGAGTTGTTCTTGGAATGACTGAAAGAGCTGGAGCTAGAATTATCGAAGCTGAAGTTCCTTTATCAGAAATGTTCGGATACTCAACTGACTTAAGATCTAAATCTCAAGGAAGAGCAAACTATGCAATGGAATTCAAGAAGTATTTAGCAGTTCCAGCAGCTATCCAAAAAACAATAATGGAAGAGAGAAACTAATACTTCCTTTTCTATAAAATAGAGTAATGCACTTGATTTAATATTATTATTAATGACTATAACAGCTGAGTGTCTGATTTCTCAGGCACTTCAGGGTAATTCAAATATAAATAAATTAAAATTTTTAGGAGGCTTTAACAATGGCAAAAGAGCAATTTGACAG
>CAZUGM010000198.1:0-4286 GCA_964619915.1 uncultured Fusobacteriaceae bacterium
TTCAATAGATTTAAATTAATATACCATGAAATAAATTAGTATATATAGAAAAAATGCTGCGTTTAACAGCCTTTTTTCGAATATATATTGTAAGCTTCTAAAAATTCAGCCTTCATCTCTTCCCGAAGTTCAATAGGTTCTATAATTTCAGCGTCCCCTAGAAACTGTCTGAAATAGAGTTTAGCGTTTTCAAAGGAGGTGTAGAATGTAAAGGTATTGCCATTTTCTTTCAATAGCTTAGGCCGATAGTTGGTAAGGCCCCTTAACATAATCTTTCCCTCATCGCTGAGTTTAACTTTTATTTCATTAAATTCACCTAGAAATGCATCGAAATTTTTCCGTACACTGTCTATATATTTTTTATCTTTTCCTTTAATTTTTGTTTCTAACACTTCGATAATCTCTAGTTCTTTTAATTTATAATTTCTGTATTTCTTTTTATCTTCATTATAGCAGAATAAATAGTTTTCATCTCCCTGTTCCTCTCTTTTTATAAAAAAAGGTTCAACATTCAAGATTTTCTTTTTATATTTAATCTTAATTTTCTGCTTATTTTTTATACCATTCAGTATAGATTTCACCCTGTCTTCAAATATAAACAATTCCCTTATATATTTAAACTGTGAAGAGTATATCTCAAACAACTCTCTAAAAAATTCAGCTTCTACCTCAACATTATTTTCCCGTAGAATATCATAATAAATTTCCTTATTAGCTACATTTAAATCAAATTGAATTATTTTTTTTATTGCACGGCCCTGGCTCTGCATTAATTTTTCACTTTCAATTTCTTTTTTATATTTCAGCCTATCCAATATATAATTACAAAGTTTATTGTTATTAATACCGAACTCCTCAATATCTTTTTTTAGAAGACGCCATATATCTTCAGATACTGTTACTCTTATTTTTTTCATTGCTCCCCCTAAAAAATACTTTTTATGATTATAACATAGAAGGAGCGTGAAATGCTATACTATAAAAAGTTCATTATCTTTAGGCTTCACATGTTTTTCATTGAATATATTCAGGAGCTTTTCCACACTTAAGTTCTTTTTTTCCTCTTTTTCAATATCCAATATTATATTTCCTTCGTGTAACATAATAAGCCTGTTTCCATAGTCTATGGCATCTTGTAAATTATGGGTTATCATTATAGTTGCAATCTCTTCCTTTCTCACTATGTCACTGGTCTTATTCATGATTATTTTAGAGGTTTTAGGATCAAGAGCCGCTGTATGCTCATCTAGCAATAGAAGTTTTGGTTTTTTTAAAGTAGCCATAATCAGTGCCAGACATTGTCTCTGCCCCCCTGATAGAGATCCCACTTTGGTATCTAATTGCTCTTCTATTCCCAGATCTAATTCAGCTAAGGTTTTTTTATAGAAATTTTTTCTTTTTTTATTCAATCCAAACGTTAATCCAAACACCTCACCTTTATTATCTGCCATGGATAAATTTTCAAACACAGTCATAGATGGAGATGTTCCAAAAGATGGATTTTGATATACTTTAGACATAAAACTATTTCTTTTATGCTTTGGAAAATCGGTTATATTTTTATTTGAAATTATAATTTGTCCCTGATCCAATTCTGTATTACCCATGATCAGATTAAAAAGAGTTGATTTCCCTGCTCCGTTACTTCCGATGACAGAAACAAAATCTCCTTTTTTCATATTAAAATTAAGACCTGTAAAAATATCTTTAGTCACCCCAAGATTATTTGTAAAACTTTTATTTAAATTATTTAATTTAAGCAAGTTTAGCACCTCCCTTGAACTTTTTAAGGTTTTTAGACCCCATAATAGCAATTACAATTATAGAAGTAATAAGTTTAAGATCCCCGGGATTCATTCCCATAGTCAGGGTGATTGAAATAATAAATTTATATATAACACTTCCCAATATAACCAATAACGTCATATTGATAAACTTCGTTTCCTTAAATATACTTTCTCCTATGATTATAGATGCAAGCCCTGTAATAATCGTTCCTGTTCCCATTCCCACATCTGAAAAACCCTGGTATTGAGCTAACACTCCCCCGGAAAATGCAACCAGTGAATTAGCCACCATAAGACCGATTATCTTTATATTCTTTTCATTGATTCCAAGTGAAATAAGCAGAACTTCATTGTCTCCCAGAGCTCTCAATGCAAATCCAAATTTTGTTTTAAGTATGAAATCTAAAATTAACTTAACAACTATTAGCAGCACAATGATTTTTAAAAGTGAGTTTCCCGATGTGAACATAGTATTGATGTTAAATAGAGGTATATTTGATCTTCCCATGATCCTCAAATTAATACTATATAGTCCAGTCATAACAATAATCCCGGATAATAAGTTGCTTATATTATACTTTACATGGATATACCCTGTTATAAGTCCTGCTAAACTTCCGGCGATACATGCTAATATCATAGCGATTATTGGATCTACTCCATTCACCAGTGAAAAAGCTACAACACTGGCTCCCAGGGGGAAACTCCCATCTACCGTTAAATCCGGGAAATCCAATATCTTGTATGATATATAAAGGCCTAAGACCATAAATGCAAATATTAAACTCTGTTCCAATGTCCCTAGTATCATTTGAAATCACTTCCTTTTTTTCCTGTTATTAAATTATTTTAGCATCTTCTAATTTTTCAATATTTTTTAAATCGATATTATATTTTTCGGCACTTTTCCCATTGATAATTAGATCGGTATCTTTTAATGTTTCGGCTTTAATATTTTTAATGTCTTCACCTTTTAATATTTTTACAGCCATCTCACCAGTCTGATACCCTAATTTTTCATAGTCTATGGTTTCTGTTACCAGGGCTCCCTGCACCACTTGATCCTCAATACATGCAATAACTGGGATATTCTTTTTATTGGCTTTTTCCAATATCAGTGGTGTAGCAGATACAACCAGATTATCTGTAGGTGTGTATAAAGCATCCACTTTCGCTAATATCGTATCCAATGCCATGGACATATCATTTACAGAACTTATCCCGACCTCTACAAGCTCTATTTGAAGATCTTTGGCTATGAGATGAGCTTTTTTTATAAGTACAAGGGAATTTTGTTCACTGGTATTATATATAACTCCAATTTTCCTTAAATCCGGCAGTAATTTTTTGGCAATCTGAAATTGCTCTCGAATAGGTGCCATGTCGCTGGTTCCGGTGATATTGTCTCCTGTTAATCCTGCACTGTCAAGGTCTGTAACAGCGGTAACCAAGATCGGAATATCTTTGGTAGCATTGTAGATACTCTGTGCACTGGGTGTAGAGATACCTAAGATCAGATCTTTTTTATCTTTAACAAAGGAGTTAGCTATAAGTTGTGAATTGGCAAACTCCCCCTGTGCATTCTGAAATTCAATATCAACTTCTAATCCGCTGTCCATAAGGGCTTTTTCAAATCCCCTACGTGCACTGTCAAGAGCCTGATGTTCTACAATCTGCGAGATACCTATTTTTATTTTTTCATTTTCTTCCTTTTGGCATCCAGCCAGTAACAATAAAATCATTAATAATAAAATACTTTTTTTCATCCTCAATCACTCCCCGTTTTCTTCATAGTTAAAGTTTCACATCGTTGCACTTTTCTTAAAAAATGATTTAATCTCTGTGAAACGTAAATTTATAATAATATCGTATCATTTATAAATAAACTGTTGTAGATAACAATAAAATTAAAATTGTGTTCGAAATGACATCTCTTTTAACCCAGTTTTTTCTAGGAATTTTAACTGGATTAACACTAAATATTTGTTCGGTGCTCTTTTAAACAACCCGCATATTTGTTTGATTCCTTCGGTAAAAAGAAGCAAAATTTGTTTTTTAATAAAAGTAGAATTAATTATAGAAGTAAACAGACTTAAATGTTATTATAAGGAATAAAAAAATTTAACGGAGGTAAGATTATGGATAACACCCACTCTTCAGATTCCTATAAAAAAAATCGTGGTTATTAATTGTCATAGGAATAATCGGTATCTTCGCTACTACCCTTGTACCTAAGCTCAGAAAGGAACTAGCCAAAGGTAAGGTAGCAAAGGTGAGATCTATGCCAACCTTCCTAACGGGACATATACCTACGATGAAGTCTATGAGATTTGGAGTGAGGAAAGCTCTTTTACTATGGAAAAGATTCAAAATCTAATAGATTTAGGGATTGTTGATGGAAATGGGGGATATAACAACAATGGTAGTTTTGAAGTAGTCAAACTTAAATTTAATTCAGGTGCCGATTGGGGTTTATTTACCAATGCTGATATACCAGGT
>CAZUGM010000199.1:0-1601 GCA_964619915.1 uncultured Fusobacteriaceae bacterium
CCATTTAAACAGATTAAAAAAATTTATAAGTGAACTAAAAAAAAGAAAATTAAAGTTTAATTCAGAATCTGAATCTATAGAAATTTTAAAACGGCTCAACTATCAAAAACTTATGGCATATAAATTCAAATTTCTAAATTCTTCCAATGATTTTATTGATGACACCACCTTTGAAGATATATATGATCTATATAAATTTGACAGGGAATTAAAGTTTCTTATATTAGAATTAATTGAAAGTGTTGAATTAGCTTTACGGACACAAATAGCTTATGAACTAGGTCATAAATATGGAATCCACTGCCAATTTAATAAGGATCATTTTCATAGTTCCTTCTTTCATGAATCATTTTTAAAGAAATTAGAATATAAATTAGAACCAACTAATAACGAACGTCCATTAATGGTAAAGCATCATCAAAATAAATATAATGATCATTTACCCATATATAAATTTATAGAACTCCCTACTCTTGGTCAGTTATCAAAATTTTTTAAAAATTTATTAAAAGATGATAAAGACCTAATTGTTGAAAATTACTATAAATCTCTGTACCATAAAGTAAATGCCAAACATGTTACCTCATGGCTTCTAACTATAACAGAAGTTAGAAACACTTGTGCTCATCATGAAAAATTATTTGATAATATATTTGAAATTTCCTCTATAAAGCATAAAACTTGGAGAGATATCTCCAAAAAAACTCCTCAAGGTAAAGAACTTTTTAATATTTATGCTATCTTTTTAGTTTTTAAATATCTTATACAGGATAAGGAACTATTCAATGAAACTATTGATAATTTAGAGGCTTTATTTACCCGATACTCTAAAGTTGTTAATCCATCAAAGGATTTAAACTTCCCACTTGATTGGACAACTGCTTTAAAAATATAATATTAGGCAGCTCAATGAGGTAACTTACTATGAGTTGCTTTTTTTTCTGAAATTTATAGTCATTTATCACAGATAATAAAAATAATCAGTGAAAATCAGAGAACTTATCAGACCTAATCCGTGTACCTATCAAAATTTCTATAATTTCAAGGAAGTAATACTAAAAAAAATATATCGTGCCAATTTGGCACGATATATTTTTATCTTTTTTTACTTACTATCTGCTACTTACTACTTAATTCATCAAAACTCACTCAATATAATCCTGGAATCTTTCTCAGTCGCCTCTATCAGATCAGGGCTGAACCCCGATTTAGAAAACAATATAAAATACTCTTCCCTGCTGTTATTTTTCCATTTAACTTTTTTAGCTTTTTCCTTCAATGCAAATAACACACTTAATCCCACATGTTTTTTAGACCATTTACACTCTCCGAAGATAATTTCCTTCTCTCCCAGTCCCACTACATCTATCTCTTCATTCTTACTCCACCATCTTCCCACCTTACTTATGGGAAAATCTATCTCTTCATGGGTTATGAGACTTTCCAGGCACAGCCTTTCATATGCTTTAGAAACCCACAGGTCAAAGGTTGTAGATATTTTTTCCAGGGGATATTTCAGATTTTCTATCTCCAAATAACTCTGATAAGGATATACATAGTTAAACCAAAATGCTAAATAATTATCTTTTATATAATATTTT